>JANPDC010000114.1:0-15358 GCA_031431275.1 Bacteroidota bacterium | reverse complement strand
TGTCTGAGCCAACGCAACTAAATCTGTGTCTTTTTCCAATAATAGGGGAATCGCTTTCTCCTGTACTTCGGTCGGATTTTCAAATCCTAGATCTAAAATCGCCTTCAGTAACGATTCACTCAATCCTAATTGTTCAAATTTGTTCATATTATATTTTAAATATTTTGCAAAGGTACAATAAGATTTTGTGATAAACTAATGAAGTCTGTTATTGTTAGGAATTGATTTTCAGTAATTTAGAAGTGTTAGGTTGTGAGTTCTATGTTATGGGTTAATCAATTGGTGTTAATGAACTAAAAATTTATTCTCTTTTTTGAATCAAAAGATTCATTTTTTTGCAACTATTTTCTCATTATCATTCCAATTTTTTATAAAGTAAAGACCCGAGTCAGAAAGTGCAAATTAAATAAGTAATGTTGGCTATTTTAGAATTTTTTACTTTCTAAAGATTCTATTTCGGGTAAAAATCGTGACTTAAAAACGTTTATCTATTCAAAAAATCAATCAAATCTTTTGTTGCTTTTCCGCGATGGCTAATTTCATTTTTCAATTCTAATGAAATTTGGGCAAAAGTTTCATCAAATCCATTGGGGCTAAAAATAGGATCATAGCCAAAACCTCCATTTCCTGTTTTTTCTAAGGTGATTTTGCCTTTTGCAATTCCAGTAAACAAATATTGTTTTCCTTTTAAATTCAAACAAATTACGGTTTTGAATTGTGCATTTCTGTTAGATTTGTTTTCAAGATTTGATAATAATTTACTCATATTATCATCAGCATTTCTTTGTTCTCCTGCATATCTTGCTGAAAAAACTCCTGGCTCGTTGTTTAAAGCTTCAACTTCAAGACCTGTATCGTCTGCAAAACAATCATAACCATAATTTTCCAAAACATAATTCGCTTTTTGAATTGCGTTTCCTTCAATTGTATTTGATGTTTCTGGAATATCCTCATGACAACCAATACTTTCAAGACTTATAATCTCGATTGTATTGGGCAACATACTTTGTATTTCTATTATTTTATTCGGATTGTTAGTGGCAAATACTATTCTCATTTTTGTGGATTATAAAAAAATCCTGAATCAAAATTGATCAGGATTTGAATTTTTAAATAGTTGGTTTTAGTTATCTTTAGAGATTAACTTTCTAAAATGAAAACTGTTTTATTTTCTACTCATCAATATTCTTAATACATACCAAAATAATAACATTACTGACGAAAATAATTGTAACGATGCACCAACATATTGCTGTGTCCCAAAATGATCTTTCACTTGACTCGTTTGATACAAAATACTACCAGATGCTAAAACTACCATTCCAACTGAAAACCAAAGTCCTAGATTAAAACCAAATAATGCACCTGCAACAATTAATCCTAATGCTATAAATCCTCCAACTGTTATTGCAGTTCTTAAAAAAGAAAAATCGGTTTGCGACAAGAAAACCACAGCGGTTAAACCACCAAACATGGATAAAGTAATTACGGCAGCCTGAGTTATCATTTCAACTCCTGAGTAAGAAACTGCGAAATAAATCATTGGTAAGAAAATTAATGCTTCGAGTAAAACATAAAGACCTAAACCCATGTATTGTTTTTCTTTGGTGGCAGCAAAGACCAGTTTTTCTGACATTGTTGTACCAAGCCAAAACAATCCTATAATAAATAACCAGCCAATTTTGTTTCCAACCATCATTAAAATTAGGTTTTCTGGAACAAAATTCAATAATAAATATTCAACAAACATAAATGCTAAAATTGCAAATGCAACATGCAAATAAGTTTTTCTATAAAATTCTGCTTGTTCAACGCTTGTTGAATTACTAACTAAAATATTTTGTGCTTCCATAGTTTTTATCATTTGTTTGTACAAAAATAGTAAATTTGTTTCTAATTACTTGTCACGTTTGTTAAATTATCAGTAAAATATAAATTTGACAAATGAACAAATTCATCGCCTCGCATAAAAATATTAATATCGACTTCTGAGAAACTGTTTTTTCCAGCTGCAGCTAATAATTCATTAGCGGCATGTAATGTGTTTTTATGAAAATTATAAACTCTTTCAGATTTATCAGTAACCACCAAACCTTTGATTAACATTTTGTTTTGAGTAGCAACACCAGTAGGACATTCGTTGTTATTGCACTTTAATGCCTGAATACAACCCAACGAAAACATAAATCCACGTGCAGAATTGCAAATGTCTGCTCCCATTGCAATGGCTCTAATTATTGAATGACCAGAAATTATTTTTCCGCTACAAATCACTCTAATTTTATCACGAATTTTGTAACTTTTTAATGTTTTATTTACGAATATCAATGCGGGTTCGAATGGCATTCCTACACCATCGGCAAACTCTAAAGGTGCTGCACCTGTGCCACCTTCGGCTCCATCAACAGTTATGAAATCTGGAAAAACATTTTCTGCAATCATTGCTTCGCATACTTTTTCGAAATCGCGTGTATCGCCAATACAGAGTTTGAAACCAATGGGTTTTCCTTTACTTAAATCACGAAGTTTTGCAACAAAATGAATTAAACCTTTTGCATCTGAAAAAGCGGAATGGCTTGGTGGAGACAAAATTGTTGTAAATGGTTTTACTCCACGAATTTTGGCAATTTGTTCTGTGTTTTTTTCGGCCGGCAAAACACCACCATGACCTGGTTTTGCACCTTGTGAAAGTTTTATTTCAATCATTTTGACTGATTCAAGATTGGCTTTTTCTTTGAAATTTTCATTGGAAAATGTACCATCATCATTTCTACAACCAAAATAGCCTGTGCCAATTTGCCAAGTTACGTCACCACCTTGCAAGTGAAATTCGGTCAATCCGCCTTCGCCTGTGTTGTGATAAAAATTTCCTTTTTTGGCTCCGTTGTTTAAAGCTCGAATGGCATTTTCTGATAACGATCCAAAACTCATGGCAGAAACATTCAATAGTGACGCTGAATAGGGCTGTTTGCAATCTTGTCCACCAACTAGAACTCTTGGTAATTCTTCGTTGACTTTTGTTGGAAACATGGAATGTTTGATGCCTTCATAATCAGAAGTATTTATGTCGAGTTGAGTTCCGAATGGTGTTGTGGCTGATAAATTTTTAGCTCGTTGATAGGCTAATGAACGTTGGTTTCTTGAAAATGGTTTTCCGTCAGTATTTCGCTCAATGAAATATTGTTGAATTTCTGGCGAAATGGTTTCGAATGCATATCGAAAATAACCTAAGACTGGAAAGTTTCTTAAAATAGCATGTTTTTGTTGGTTGGCATTATAAAATCCTATCAAAATTAAAATGACAATTATTGCAGTTGCAAAATAGGCTACGTTTAAAAAATAATTGAAGGCTAGTGAAACTATTAGAAATACTAAAGCTATAATTAAAAGTTGTTTTCTCATTTTATATGATACTTAACAGGTTTTTAAAACCTGTTGGGATTTGTTAAATATTATTTTCGTTTTTGAAATTAACTAAATCTCAATCGAACAAAAACGTGTTTGATTCCTTTTTTGTCGGATTCGCGTTCATCGATTTCGAGAATGTCTGTCAAAGACTTTAGCATGGGCGTTAGTTTCGAAAAACCGTAATTTCTTGGATCGAATTCGGGTTTTTTCTTGGATATTAAATTACCAACATCACCCAGAAATGCCCAGCCATCATCGTCGCCAATGGCTTCGAGTGTGTCTTCTATTAATTCGATGGTTTGATTGTCGATTTTGTTTAGTGTTTTTTCGATTGGTTTTTCAACAACTTTTGAAGTTGATTTTTTAGTTTCTGTTGACGCAACAATTATTGGTTTTGCATTTTTTTTCTTAGTTGCACCATCGAGAACTTCTATGTAAATAAAACGATCGCAAGCAACTATAAATGAATTTGGGGTTTTCTTTTCGCCAATACCAATTACTTTCATTCCTGATTCTCGCAATCGAATGGCTAATCTTGTAAAATCGGAATCTGATGATACAATGCAAAAACCATCGACTTTGTCAGAATATAACAAATCCATAGCATCGATGATCATTGCTGAATCTGATGAATTTTTGCCAACGGTGTAACTGTATTGTTGAATGGGTGTAATGGCATGTTCTAACAAAACCGATTTCCAACCATTGGCATTAGGTTTGGTCCAATCGGCGTAAATCCGTTTAGTTGTTGGTGTTCCGAACTTGGCGATTTCTTCCATCATTCCTTTTACATTGCTGTATGGAACGTTATCGGCATCGATTAAAACGGCTAGTTTGAGTTCTTTATTAGACATTTTTAAATATTGATATTTTCTTTGATTTCAAAGATAACAAAAAAGTTGATTAATAATATAGTTTCCTAGCCCCGATAGAAGGGAAAAACGTTTTTTAGTTGTCTCCCTGAGCGCAGTGGAAGGGTTTGGACAACTCAAAAACTTTTGGAATGATAGCGGGAATTAGCTTCAAAAAAATATTTTATAAATTGTATACATATTAAGGTAGGAATTATTAATTTTGCAACTTCTTAAAAACGTTAGATTCAGATGGTAAAAGATTTATTCGAGAGAATTCAGAACAATAAAGGTCCGTTAGGAAAATGGGCTTCGCAGGCAGAAGGATATTTTGTTTTTCCTAAACTAGAAGGGGAATTGGGTCCAAGAATGAAATTTCATGGAAAAGATATTTTGAATTGGTCTATAAATGATTACTTAGGATTGGCAAATCATCCTGAAGTTCGTCAGGCCGATACTGATGCCGCGATTAAATACGGTGCGGCTTACCCAATGGGTGCTAGAATGATGTCTGGTCATACTGATGTTCATGAACAATTAGAGAATGAATTGGCGGCATTTGTTGAAAAAGAATCTTGTTATTTATTGAATTTTGGTTACCAAGGAATTATGTCGACTATCGATGCTTTGGTTACTAAAAATGACATAATTGTTTATGATGTTGATGCTCATGCTTGCATTATAGATGGTGTTCGTTTGCACATGGGAAAACGTTTTACATACCGTCATAACGACCTTGAAAGTATGGAAAAAAACCTTCAACGTGCTACAAAAATGGCTGAGGAAACTGGTGGTGGCATACTTTTTATTACTGAAGGTGTTTTTGGAATGCGCGGTCAACAAGGAAAATTAAAAGAGGTTGTGGAACTGAAAAAGAAATACAATTTCCGACTTTTGGTAGATGATGCTCATGGTTTTGGTACTTTGGGTAAAACTGGTGCTGGAGCAGGAGAGGAGCAAGGTGTTCAAGCCGATATTGATGTTTATTTTTCAACTTTTGCAAAATCAATGGCTAGTATTGGAGCATTTATTGCTGCTGATAAAGATGTTATTGATTATTTAAAATATAATTTACGTTCGCAAATGTTCGCAAAATCTTTACCAATGATTCAGACTGTTGGCGCATTGAAAAGATTAGAATTATTGAGAAAATCGTCTGATTTGAAAGACAAACTTTGGGTTAATGTGAACGCATTACAAAATGGTTTGAAAGAAAAAGGATTTAATATTGGCGATACAAAGACTTGTGTTACACCCGTTTATTTAGAAGGTTCAATTCCAGAAGCCATGATTATGGTTAATGATTTGAGAGAAAATTATGGAATTTTCTTGTCGATTGTGGTTTATCCTGTTATTCCAAAAGGTATTATTTTATTAAGAATGATTCCAACGGCTAGTCATACTTTGGCTGATGTTGAGGAAACTTTGACTGCATTTGATGCCATTCGTGAGAAATTGGTTAGTGGCACTTATAAAGAAATTGCAGAAAGAACTACTATTGATGTTTCTTAACAACAAATTTTTATTAAAGAAGCCCATAATTATTTGAATCATGGGCTTTTTTTATGCTCTAAAATAAAGTTATTTGTCCATCATCATCGGGTTCAATATCTTCGATTTCATTGATAATTGTTTCCCCAATTACTTCGATATTTTCTGCTATAATTTCCGCAGGAATTTCATAAAATAATGGTTCTAACATATTGACTTGCTTTAACTTATCAACAGTTAATTGATTGCCGAGTGCTTTCATTCCTTTTACGGCTATGAAATTTTCTAAATCAACAGTTTGATTTTCTTTTTGAACTCCTTTTACTTTGGCAAAAACCAATTCAGCAACTGGGCGATAATCTGTAGCAACAATTTCGAGTTGTGATTTTTCGTGTTCTGTGATGAAACTTTCTTCTTTATTTTCAACTTCAACTAAAAAGCGTTTTACATAATATTTTTCTTTCTCGCCATCATAATAAATTGCCGAAATAGGTTTGTTTGGAATCCACTTTTCTAAAACTACCATATCTTCATCAAAATGAGTAGATAATTCGGGTGTAATAACTTTTAATTTTCCTGTTTGCGAAATGACTAAAATTTTATCGCTTGGACGGAATTCCCCAAGTAATTCGCCACGAGCATCGGTATTTAATCTTTGAACAGTATCGTCAAACCAAACTTTTCGTGGCAACAAAGTTGAAATTCCTTTTTCTTTGATTTCGATTTTTTTGATTGGATGTTTGGTAACCAAATTTCCTTTCGATGCCCGACCTTTTATGGCCATTGCAGCAAAATCTAAATCCCATTTTAGTTTTTTGACACTTCCGACTTGGCGTAAAATTATGGTAATGACTTCGGCTTCACCATTTGGATTGGCAGTGAAGTATAGGGCTTGTGAACCTTTGGTTTCATTGGTTAAATCATATAATTTGTCTCGAGTAACTCCAGTTACATTAAATCGTTTGATGTATGATGGTCCCGATTTTCCGTCACGATAAATCATGTTATATATTGTTCGCTTATCTGATTTATCAAAAATTGCAATATGAATAATGTCTTTTCCAACAAATTTCTTTTCATCGACTTTGCAAATCATCATATTTCCATCACGCAAGAAAACAATAACATCATCAATATCAGAACATTCACAAACATATTCATCTTTTTTTAATCCGGTTCCAACGAAACCTTCTTCACGATTGACGTATAATTTTGTATTTCGTAAAACAACTTTTGTGGCTTCGATATTTTCAAACGAACGCAACTCGGTCAAACGTTCACGACCTTTTCCGTATTTTTCTTTTAGTCGAGTGAAATAGGCAATTGCAAAATCGATTAAATGTTCTAAATCGTGTTTCACTTGCTCAATATCGCCTTCTAATGCTTCAATTTTATCTTGCGCTTTGTTGCTGTCAAATTTCGAAATTCGCATAATTCGAATGTCTAACAAACGCAAAATATCATCTTCAGTAATGGCTCTTTTTAGGTGTTTTATGTGTGGTTTTAAACCATCATCAACGGCTTTTATAACATCTTCACGAGTAGTTTTTTCTTCGATATCACGATAGATTCTGTTTTCGATAAAAATACGTTCCAACGATAGAAAATGCCATTGTTCTTCGAGTTCTCGCAACTGAATTTCGAGTTCTTGCTTTAATAAATCAACTGTTCTATCTGTTGAAATTTTCAACATTTCTGAGACTCCTACAAAAAGAGGTTTGTTGTCTTCAATCACGCAACCTAATGGTGCAATCGATGTTTCACAAGCAGTAAATGCAAAAAGTGCATCAATGGTTTTGTCTGGAGAAACACCTGGATATAAATGAATTAGAATTTCTACTTCGGCAGCCGTATTGTCTTCAATTTTCTTGATTTTGATTTTACCTTTTTCGTTGGCTTTCAAAATACTATCGATTAAAGTGGTTGTATTTGTTGAAAACGGAATTTGAGTAATTACCAAAGTATTCTTGTCGAATTGTCCAATTTTAGCACGAACTCGAACACGACCTCCTCGAAGACCATCATTATAATTAGAAATATCGGCAATTCCAGCCGTTAAAAAATCAGGATAAATCGTGAATGGTTTGCCTTTCAAGATTTTTATTGAAGCATCAATTAATTCATTGAAATTATGTGGCAATACTTTTGTCGAAAGACCAACTGCAATTCCTTCTGCTCCAGAAGCCAACAAAAGCGGAAATTTTACAGGTAAATTATTGGGTTCGGCACGACGACCGTCATAAGAAACTCCCCAATCGGTAATTTTTGGGCTGTAAATAACCTCTAAAGCGAATTTTGAAAGACGAGCCTCAATATATCTAGATGCTGCAGCACCATCGCCAGTGAGAATATTTCCCCAGTTTCCTTGGCAATCGATTAGTAATTCTTTTTGACCAATTTGAACCATGGCATCACCAATACTTTGATCACCGTGCGGATGATATTGCATGGTGTGACCCACAACATTGGCAACTTTGTTGTAACGACCATCATCTAATTCCTTGAGGGAATGCATAATACGGCGTTGAACAGGTTTAAATCCGTCTTCAATTGCTGGAACTGCTCGCTCCAAGATTACATACGAAGCATAGTCCAAAAACCAATCTTTGTACATTCCTGTTACTTTGGTTATGGTTTCTTCTGGATCTTCTTCGTGCTCATAAAAATGTTCGCCTTCAAAATGTTTGGCTTCTACTTCTTGAATTTCTTCTTCGTTAGTAGTTTCATCATCTTGAATTTGGTCGTTTTCGTTTATTTCTTCTTCTTCGTCTTTCATTATTCTGAATATTTTTCAGTCCTATGTTATTTTTGAAATTGCTTAATTATATAATAAGTAATTCCATTTTTTTATTTTAATTGATTTTCTAGAATTCTTATAAATTCTTCTTCGCTTGGCAAAACTGTTTTGTATTTACTTGCAAAAATCTGATTATTATTTTCTGGCAATGTATACTCTACAACCAACTCGCTTTTATTTTGACAAAGCACAATTCCTATGGTTTTGTTTTCGTCCACCATGCGCATTTCTCGGTCATAATAATTCACATACATTAGCATTTGACCCAAATCTTGGTGTTTTAAATCTCCTATTTTTAAATCAATCAAAACGAAAGATTTTAAAATTCTATTATAAAAAACCAAATCAATTCGGAAATGTTTATCATCGAAAGAAATTCTTTTTTGTCTTGCAACAAATGTAAATCCGTTGCCTAATTCCATCAGAAAATGTTCTAACTTATTTATTATTTCCTCTTCTAGTTCTGATTCTGAAAAAGAACTTAATTCTGACAACTCTAAGAATTCTAAAATATAAGGATCTTTAATGATATCTTTTGGATTTTCTATAATTAAACCAACTTTTGAAAGTGCTAGAACTTCTTCTTTATTTCGACTTGATTTTAACCTTATGTAAAGTGCTGTGTCATACTGTCGTTGTAATTCTCGAACGCTCCAATTGTTTTTAATCGCTTCTATTTCATAAAAGTTTCTTTCATTTACATCATCAATTCGAATTAAGAGATTGTAATGTGTCCAAGTTAGTTTGAAAACCCTAATCAATGACTCGGGAATTTCGGGTTTGAATTCCCCAGTCACTGACTGGGGAATTGAATTATCAAAATATGCGGACATTTGTTGCGTTTTCTCTGCATCAGAAAAGGCAATTACTGTCTGGGGAATTGAACTTTTAGAAATCTGGATTAGTGATGCGGAATTTGAATAAGAAAAATAAAATTTTCTCATATTCTCTAAATTAACTAAAGAAAATCCTTTTCCAAATTTGGAAGTCAATAAAATGGAAAGTTTTTTTAGAACCTGTTTGCCATATTCTGCTCTACTTTCTCCTTTTTGCTCATCTTCGACAATCATTCTACCAATTTCATAATAAGTGTAAACCATTGTTTGGTTTATGGAACGAATAACATGAAGTTTTGATTGTTGAACCAAATCGACAACCCGAGTAAATAAAATAGTATTTTGAATGCTTTCTGACACTTGCACGTTAATTAATTCACTTCAATTTCATCTAACTCAACTTTCAAATTCTTGATGATAAAATCTTGACGATCAGGTGTATTTTTACCCATATAAAACGACAATAATTGCTCAATTGATGTGTTTTTATCCATCATTACTGGATCAAGACGAATGGTTTCTCCAATAAAATTCTTGAATTCGTCAGGCGAAATTTCCCCTAAACCTTTAAATCGAGTAATTTCTGGTTTTGGTTTTAATTTTTCAATAGCATCTTTACGTTCTTGTTCCGAATAACAATAAATGGTTTCTTTTTTATTTCGAACTCTGAAAAGTGGCGTTTGTAGAATATACAAATGCCCTTCTTTTATCAATTCAGGAAAAAATTGCAAGAAAAAAGTAATCAATAAAAGTCGAATGTGCATTCCGTCAACATCAGCATCGGTGGCGATAACAATGTTGTTGTATCTCAAATCTTCCATTGATTCTTCAATGTCTAATGCGGCTTGTAAAAGGTTGAATTCTTCGTTTTCATAAACAATTTTTTTGCTCATTCCATAAGAATTCAAAGGCTTTCCACGAAGACTAAAAACCGCTTGCGTGTTGACATCACGAGACTTGGTGATGGATCCAGAAGCCGAATCTCCTTCTGTAATAAACATCGTAGATTCTAGGTAACGAACATTTTTAGAATCGGTTAAATGAACCCGACAATCCCGAAGTTTTTTGTTGTGCAAACTCGCTTTTTTGGCACGATCTTTTGCTAATTTTCGAATTCCAGAAAGTTCTTTTCGCTCACGCTCGGCTTGCAAGATTTTTCGTAAAAGCGCATCGGCGGTTGTTGGATTTTTATGCAGAAAACTATCGAGTTTGTTTTTTACAAAATCATTTACAAAAGTTCGAACTGATGGCATTCCTGGGTCAGAACCCATATCAGTCGAGCCTAATTTTGTTTTGGTTTGTGATTCAAAAACGGGTTCCATTACTTTCACAGAAATGGCAGTAACAATGGATTTTCGAACATCTGATGCTTCAAAAGGTTTGTTGTAATATTCTCGTATTGTTTTTACGATTGCTTCACGATATGCAGCCAAATGCGTTCCGCCTTGTGTGGTGTTTTGCCCGTTTACAAACGAATGATATTCTTCTGAATATTGAGTTTTACTATGTGTTAAAGCAATTTCAATATCATCGCCTTTCAGATGAATTATTGGATATTCAAGGTCATCGGCGTGGATTGTTTCTTCTAATAAATCACGTAATCCGTTTTCTGAATAGTATTTTTCGCCATTGAAAAGAATTGTTAATCCGTTGTTCAAATAACAATAATTTTTGAGCATTTTGATTACATATTCATATCTGAATTTGTAATTTTTGAAAATGGCTTCGTCTGGAATAAACGTAACTTTGGTTCCTTTTCGTTTGGTGGTTTCAATGATTTCTTCGTCCAAAACTAAATTTCCAGCAGAAAATTCTGCGCCTTTTTGTTTGTCGTCACGAACTGATTCTACTCTAAAATAATTCGAAAGTGCGTTGACTGCTTTTGTTCCAACTCCATTTAATCCAACCGATTTTTTAAAGGCTAATGAGTCGTATTTTCCGCCTGTATTCATTTTTGAAACTACGTCAATAACTTTCCCTAATGGAATTCCACGACCATAATCTCGAACGGTTACGGTTTTGTCTTTGATGGTTACTTCGATATTTTTACCAGCGCCCATAACAAATTCGTCGATGCAGTTGTCGAGAACTTCTTTGAGTAATATATAAATTCCGTCATCGGGAGAGGAACCGTCACCGAGTTTCCCGATGTACATTCCGGGACGCATTCTGATGTGCTCTTTCCAGTCGAGCGAGCGTATATTGTCTTCGTCGTATTTAGTAATTTCGTCTGACATTTTAATTTTATCGAATTTGTGCTAATATACTAAAATTCGAATTGGCATAAAATGTTAGTTTTTTAAAGTTATTGACAAAGTAATGAGTAGTTTTTTTAATTTTGGCTTTGAGGTTTCAAGTTTGAGGTCTCAGTTTGTCGAATTTTTTTTTTTCTTAAATCTAACTATTTTATACTTCAATATTTTGTTCAAAGGAACTTTATGTTGGAAGTATGAAATGTTTTTATAATTTTTTGTCCCGTAGGGACTTTATGTTGGTAGTAGCATATGTTGGTTTTTGCCCTCGATTGAAATGTAAAGCGTTTTGAAAAGAAATTATATTTTTTCTTGGCAAAAAACAACGACCAAAGGAAGTTCGTTTTTTGACTTAGAAAAAAGTAATTTATTGAAAAGCCTTGTAATGGAAAGCGGGATTAGGCTCTGAAAATAATAAATTTATTGATAATGATTAAATATTCCACCATCGTAGGGTGTCCAAAATGCGGCTTTTTGATTGCTTGCTTTTAGTGCACTATTCGCCCATGTATTGCAGGTTTTTATGAGGCTGTAACTTCCATTGGCTTCGTAAAACGAATCGTTTTTGCCATAGAAATTATTTGGAATATTGATGGTTTTTAAATTAGTGTCTTTTTGAAAACTATCCGAAATATAGGCTACTAATTTGATGTAGTTTTCTTTTGAAATTTTGATTTTTTTACAACTTTCATCTTCTTTTAATGTTTTGTAAAATGTAGTATGCATGGCAGTTGTACTCAAACCAGTTGCGGCTTTGAATGCTGTACTTGCTTTTAAATCTGACCATTCTGGCGTGTCTAGATAAAATCCTTTGTCGCCCCAACCAATTGCAACAAAATTCATTATGGAGTCTTTATTTTTGGTATGATTGAATTGTATGTCGTTTGTCCAATCTTTGATTTCGTTTTTTATTGGTAAAACAATATCTGTGTGAACGCCATTTGTACTGATGTAAATGTCTATATCTTGATTTTGAACTACATCTGAATTGACTTCTATTTTTGATAATCCAAATGATAAAAGTACGTAGCTTACTACGAACATTAGGATTCCAAGTATAGATTTTAAAAGTATTCTGAATGCTTTTTTGATGTTGTTCATTTTTTTATTTTATTAAATTGTTGTTCGTAACCAAAGTTTTTTAAATTCAATATTTTACCAAATTCTCGTCGGGTTGGTTCTACGAGAAATGTTGCTGAATCGACTTCTTTTGATTTTATGGTGGTTAATGAATCTAGTCTTACTCGATCTTTTTCGGAATAGATTTCTCTGATTTTTAGAATATCATGATCTAAAGTCAAAATTTTAGAAGTCCAATAAAATGATTCTTTTTGACTGATTATTAAATGCCCGTTGATTCGTTTTGCTTTTTGAGATTTTGACAAATTAAATAATGTGTCTATATTTTTTGAAGACAATTCAATGGAATCGCCAACTATTTTTGAATCATAAATTTGTTTGCTTTCTTTTAAAATATATTTTCCGTTTTGTATATAAAATTCTGTTTTTAAAGAATCTAACATTGATTTATTAACTCTAAATCGATTGTATTTTTCTGATAAAATACTATTAGAATTTATGTTCAAATAAGTTGAATCTGTATTCATATAAATTCCTAAAAACTTATTTGGAATTTTAGTTAACTCGGAATCATTAATGGGTTGTGGGCTCGAAAAACGAAAGTTTGATTCAAATGGAACTGCTTCTTCTGTTTTTCTGCAAGAAAAAAGAAGAAGTAAACTCAAAATCAACAAATATTTTTTCATTGTATTTATTTTGATTTTGATAATTCAAATATCACGCCAAAAAATACCTAACAGGTTTTTAAAACCTTTTAGGATAATAATGTTCACAAAAAAACCACTTGATTTCTCAAATGGTTTTTATCTTTTTTCTATTTTCTGAAATCTATTCTCTTTCTAAACATTAAATCTAAAATGCATTACATCTCCATCTTTGACAATATATTCTTTTCCTTCAACTTTAAATTTTCCTGCTTCTTTGGCTTTGGCTTCCGTACCATAAAGAATGTAATCTTCGTATGAAATTACTTCTGCACGAATAAAACCTTTTTCGAAATCGGTATGAATTACTCCTGCGGCTTGAGGTGCTGTTGCACCAATATTGATGGTCCAAGCACGAACTTCTTTAACTCCAGCCGTGAAATAGGTTTGTTGTTTTAATAATTTATAGGCAGCACGAATCAAAACCGATGCTCCAGGTTCGGTTAAACCCATATCTTCTAGAAAAACTTGGCGTTCTTCATAGGTTTCTAATTCGGTTATATCTGCTTCTGTGCCAACGGCTAGAACGATTACTTCGGCATTTTCGTCTTTTACTAATTCACGAACTTGATCAACATAGGCGTTTCCTGTTGCTGCTGAATTTTCGTCAACATTACATACATATAAAACTGGTTTTGATGTGATTAATTGAAAAGTTTCATATAATTCTTCTTCTTCAAAACCATTTGGAGTGACTGTTCTGGCAGATTTTGCTTGTAATAAAGTTTCTTGTATTCTTTTTAACAAGGCTTGTTCGGTTTGAGCTTCTTTGTTGCCTGTTTTTGCGGCACGATTTACTTTTTCTAGACGTTTTTCAACAGTTTCTAAATCTTTTAATTGCAATTCAATATCAATGGTTTCTTTGTCACGAATTGGGTTTACATTTCCGTCAACGTGAATGATATTGTCGTTATCAAAACATCTCAAAACGTGAATAATTGCATTACATTCTCTAATATTTCCAAGAAATTGATTTCCTAATCCTTCACCTTTACTTGCACCTTTTACCAATCCTGCAATATCAACAATGTCAACAGTTGCCATTTGTACACGCTCTGGTTTTACTAATTCTTCAAGTTTTGCAATTCTTGAATCAGGAACATTTACTACTCCAATATTAGGTTCGATGGTACAAAACGGAAAGTTAGCACTTTGCGCTTTTGCGTTTGACAAACAATTAAACAAAGTTGATTTTCCTACGTTTGGTAATCCTACAATTCCTGCTTTCATTATATTTTGTTTTAAAAGTGTGCAAATATAGTTTTATTTAATGAAAGTTAAAAGTTTTAAATATTTGATTAAAAATGAATTTACTATTATGAATTTGCTAATTTTACAAATAATTAACAAACCAAATTAAAACAAAAAATGAAAAAATTAACATTATTAGTATTTCTGTTTAGTGTCTCAACTTTTTTTGCTCAAGAAGAAAAAAAAGAAGAATTGAAAGACATCACAATAGTTGGCTCCAGAAGTCCAAAGAGAACAGTAGTAAACTCGGTTGTGCCTATTGATATTATCAACGTAAAAGATGTTACAACACAAAGTGGAAAAGTAGAAATTAATGAACTACTTCAATATGTTGCACCATCATTTAACGCCAATAAACAATCAGGATCAGATGGATCTGACCACGTTGATCCTGCTTCATTACGTGGAATGGGACCTGATCAAACTTTAGTTTTGATAAATGGAAAAAGAAGACATCAATCATCGTTAGTCAATTTATTTGGTACTCGTGGTCGAGGAAATACAGGTACAGATTTGAATGCAATTCCAGCAACATCAATAAAAAGAATTGAAATTTTAAGGGATGGTGCTGCGGCTCAATATGGTTCAGATGCAATTGCTGGTGTAATTAACATTGTTTTAAATGACAATGTTAACGAAGTAACAGGTGCAGTAACCTATGGCGTTTATAATGCTAATGCAAAAGGCG
>JANPDC010000113.1:0-7300 GCA_031431275.1 Bacteroidota bacterium | reverse complement strand
TACACGCTCACAGCCCTACACCACTGAAAAAGTGGCTCTCGGTCTGTGGTGGCTGTCAGTGACCGCAACACCGCCACCCAGTCACAAAAAAGCCAAGAAAAATGGCTTTTTTGCTCCTTTGGGGTGTTTATTTGCTCTGCTAAATCCTTGCTAATAAAGTAAATCCAAACGGAATAAATACTAACGCCCTGCGGTTGTTTGCTCATTTTTTCAGAAGATTGCCAAAGGCATCTATCTAAAAAACAACATTTTACAATGGCAATCTTCTAAAAAAATCGAGCGCCTAATTTTGGGCTTATCGATGAAGATTTGGCAAACTTCGAAGTTTTGGGATTTTTTGGATTAGTTTTTTTGATGAAATGAAATTTTTTTTTTTCAAATGAAAAAATAAAAAATTCATTTATCTTTGGTCTCGATGGGATGTTTAAAATTAGACTATTACGAGGATAAGCCAGTACGAGCGCACGAGAGAACACGCTCGGGCGAGGCAAATATGGTGTTATGTTGGCTGTCTATTGACCCGCTGGCGGAACAATTCCCAAGCCACAGCCCATATAGTTTTTGCTTTAATAATCCAATAACTTTTATTGACCCTGACGGAATGGCCCCTGATGATTGGAGAATTAATTATACAGACAAAAACGGAAAACAACAAGAATATATTTTTAATGGAGGTGCGACAGTTCTTCCAGACAATCAATTTGTAAGAGATTTTGTAACTGCTTATAATTATAATGTTGGAAATGGTGGCGGAGACGGCTTAAGGTCAGTTGCAGAAAATCCTGCTTTAATGATTGATGTTCAAGAATCATCAGGAGTATCTTTTACAGACCAACCTTCTTCTATGGCTAATTCAGGAGATTACAATGTTGTTAATTGGAATCCAAGAGGAGGATTAGAAACTACAAATGGTGCGATTTTATCACCTGCAACTATACTAGATCACGAAGCAGATCACGCAGGAAAATATGCAGCAGCAGGAAAATCAAGTATGAATAATAGAGTAGAATCAAAAGATGCCAAATATGATAATAAAGAAGAGCGAAGGGTTATTACTGGTTCAGAACAAAGAACTGCTAGGGCTAATGGAGAAATTGCAATGCCAGGAGTTACAAGAAATGATCACAAAGGACTACCTGTAATAACTACATCTCCAACTTCAACCAAAGTTGATGCAGCCAAAACGGTAAAACTTAATGAGACCTTAAGTAATCAGGGATTATACGCTACTCCATCGGTTGATAAATATAAAAACTAAAAATCCTTATGAAAACATTAGTTTGTTTTATTATTATAAATTTTATTTCTTCTTGTAACTACTTCAATAAAAAGCCTTTAAATGTCAATAATGAATATTTAGAAGTTTATTATTTTAAAGGGAGTTTACGTTTTCCAATGCAATTAAATTGTAATGCATTACATAGTAAAATGTTTAAAGAAAAAGTTGAGTATAAGAAAATAGAAGACGATGATTATTTAAAGAAATTTTTTATTGAATTTAAAAAATTAAAAACAGTTAAAGAACAGACAGATATTGATGTTAGGATGCAAATAATTTATCACACCAATAAAACTATTGATACAATTTGTATGGGTGAATACTTTGATGTAAAAGTAAACGGTGTCAATAAACAAGATTCAAAATCTTTTTTAAATTTAATAAAAAATAAAATTTATTTAAATCAAAATTAGTATTAAAGGCTGAATTTATCCGTGACTACAAACACAAAAAAAAACGAGCGTAACTGCTCGTTTTTTTATGCTTTAGAACTATTTTTGATTGATTTTCTACGAACAAATGTAAAAGTTTTAAGAGGTTTTATAGTATCTTTTTTAGAATAAATACTGTCTTTTTCAGGAAAGGTGTAACAACCACAAGGCGAAATATTGTAATATCTAGCACCATAATAGTAAAGTTCAATACCATCGTTTTTTACTTGAGCAAGAACAGAACTACAAACTAAAAATAAGGAAAATATAAATATATTTTTCATTTTACAAAGTGGCTACATTTTTGGCAAAGAAATCTTTAAATTTTTTATTGGTAAGCATTTTATCAATTAATTTAAAAATAGTTTGCTTGTCATCGTCCTCAAGTTGTTGTATAAGTCTAATTTGTTCAACGGCAGTTTTATCTTCAATAATTACTTCGGTTGGAATTTTACCATCATAATTAATAATTTGGTCAGTAGTTAAATTAAAAAGTTGCGACATTTTTTGTAGTTCGTCAACGGTTAATGCTCGTAAACCCTTTTCAATCTTGCTGTAAGCCGATTTATCCACTCCAATATGTGTGGCTACTTCAATTTGTTTAAAATTGTTTTCTTCTCGAATTGTTTTTATGTTTTCTGCTAAATTCATAAGACAAAAGTAGTGATAAAAAACATTTTAAGCAATATGTGTGTAATATCAAAACAAATAAGTTGTTAAAAACAAAACTTTATTTTATCTTTGTGGTTGTGAAATTAACCACAAAATAATTTATCCCAGTAAACAATGGAAATCACTCAAATAAAATCCCAACTCTCAATGTCCACCGTCTTGCATTATTACGGTTTAAAAACAGATAAACACAGCAAGTTACATTGTCCGTTCCACGAGGATAAAACCCCGAGTATGCAGGTGTATTACAAAACGCAAACGGCATATTGTTTTAGTTCCAATTGCAAAACCCACGGAAAGGCTATTGATGTAATAGATTTTATATTGTACAAAGAAAATTCCACCAAACACGAAGCCATTAATAAAGCGATTGAAATTTTAGGACGAAACGAACCAAATAAAAACGATCGTTACCAAACTAATTTGAGCCGTGAGCAATTTTTAGGAAATATGTATCAGTATTTTAAAAATGCGGTGCACAGTTCCAAGCCAGCCAAAGAGTATTTACAAACTCGAAATTTAGATTTTAAAAAAATAGAAGTTGGTTACAACGCAGGGCAATTCCACCACGGCACACGAAAAGAAGAAACACTAATTAATCAATGCTTAGAATATGGATTGTTGATTGATAAAGGAAATAAAGGCAGAACAGGCGAACTGGCTTACAATGTTTTTGGAAAATGGGGAATTGTTTTTGCACTCAAGAACAAAGAAAATCAAGTTACAGGGTTGTATTTTAGAAGTACTCTAGTTCCCCCTTTGGGGGGGGAGGGGGCTAAACATTTTTATCTAAAAAACAGAACAGGAATTTATCCAAACTATCCAAAACTAACTACAAAAAAACTCATTTTAACCGAAAGTATTATTGATTGTGCAAGTTTATTACAAATCGATGAAGTAACAAATAATTATAGTGTTTTAGCCTGTTTTGGAACGAATGGATTAAACGAAGAAGTCCAAAACGCCATAAAAGAATTGCAACAATTAGAAGAGATTATTTTTTGTTTTGACAATGACGATGCAGGAAAAGAAGCCATAAATAAATATGGAGCGATGTTCTTAAATGAATATCCAAAAGTAAAAATTACAGCCTTAAAACTACCAAATAAAGATATTAACGAAACCTTGCAATTGCACGAAAATGAAATAGTTACCGAACTTTTAGAACAACGGAAATCCTTTTTATTTTCATCTGAAGAACCATTAGGAAACATTTTAAAAGAGCCTATAAAAAGTGATTTTTCTATCGAAGATCAATCAGAACCCAAAGAAAAGAAATCCGTTAAATCTGCGGGAGAAAAACCAAATAATACAACCGCAATCGAGTTTTTAAAAACAAAAGATTTACTAAAAAGACTGAATGAATTAATAGGCAAATCGGGCATTGTAGGCGAAGAAAACTCAAGGTTATTATTATTTTTAATAATCATTAGTTATATGAATAAAAGCCCAATTCACGGGATAGTACAAGGTTCGAGCGGAAGTGGAAAAACGCATATTATCGGCTCGATTGCGGATTTAATGCCAGGGGAAGATGTTTTGCGTTTTACCAGGATCACAGAAAGCAGTTTGTACAATTGGGGCGAGTTCGATTTGTTTAGAAAAATAATAATTATCGAAGATTTAGACGGACTAAAAGAAGAGGCTTTGTATGCGCTTCGAGAACTTATAAGCAATCAATTTTTGAGCAGTTCGGTATCGATCAAAGATAAAAAAGGAAACAATAAATCGACCAGAAAAGAAGTAAAAGGACAGTTCTCGAGTTTATCAGCCACCACAAAAGGCGAAACGTATGAAGACAATATGAGTAGAAGTTTTTTAATAGCAGTCGATGAATCCAAAGAACAAACCACGAGAATAATCACGCACCAAAACAAAAGAAACGCAGGAGAAATCGACCCCAAAGAAAAACAGATCGCAATCAATTTTATTCAACAAATAGTAAGAAGTTTAAAATATTATGAAGTGATTAATCCTTTTGCAACGAAACTACAATTACCCGAAAAAGTACATAAAATAAGACGATTAAACGAGATGTATCAAGCAGTAATTAAACAAGTTACATTTATAAATCAATACCAAAGAGAAGTTACAAAGGACAATCAATTAATAACCACGATAGAAGATATTGAACAAGCGACCGAAATATTATTCGAGAGTATTGTTTTAAAAGTTGATGAATTGGACGGGAGTTTGAGACAGTTTTTTGAGCGATTGAAAAAGTTTGTAAAAAATGAAAGTGAAGAATTTATTTTGAGAGAAATTAGACAAAATTTAAACATTAGTAAAACGCAGATTTTTAGAAACATACAAACACTTTTGGAGTTGGAATATATCAAACAAGTAGGCGGATTTAGTAATAAAGGCATCAGATATAAAATAAGTTATTGGGACAATTATCAGAAATTAAGAGCAGAAATAAAGGATTTTTTGATGCTACAGATTGACCAACTACGACAAGAAAATAAATAATGTGGAACGCTAGGGAACACAAAAGGAACACTAGAAAACCTTGTTAAGTATTGCTAAATATAGGTTTTTAGTTCAAAAATAGTCTAGCGTTCCTAATTCCAAAATATTGAGTAAGCAAAAAGCATCATACAACTAAAAAGGTCATAGAATGGGAAGACCAAGCAGACACAAAGTTCACCATAAAATCTACCAAGAGGAAGCCAAAAATTACAAAAATCATTTAGATGTTTTAGGATTAAATCCACAAACTACACAAGCAAGATATTTATATTTAAGAGAATTTTTGAGTTGGTTAGAAATACTACAAATATATAATTTACAAGAAGTTACAACGGTTGAAATAGCCAATTACTACGATTATTTATTACAAAGAAAAAGCACAAGAACCGGGCAAAACATCAAGCAAAAAAGCATATACGATCATATGCGAAACTTGCAACAATATTTGGGTTATTTATTGGATTTAGGCAAAATAAAAAGCAGTCCAGCATCACATCTAAAATTTAAAAATCCTACTGAAAAAGTCGAGAGAATTATTTTTACTCAAAACGAAATCCAAGAATTATACAACGCTGGTAATGAACAAGAAAAGGCAATTTTAAACATTGCTTACGGTTGTGGGTTGCGAGTTGGAGAACTGAGTTTAATTAATAAAGAAGATATTAGATTTACTGAAAATTTACTAATAGTTCAAAAAGGAAAAAACAATAAAAGGCGAATAATACCAATAAATACAAAGGTTACGGAAGAATTACAAAACTATTTAGAAACTCAATTAAACACAAATAAAGCCATTTTTATCAATAATCACAGCGTAAGAATGCAGGAATGGACTTTTAATAAAATACTCAAAGGATTGATTAGCAAAACGAAGTTTGGCCAAAGATTTTCTACTGAAGAAATGAATAAAATTGGAATACATAGTTTACGTCATTCAATCGCCACACATCTTTTAGAAAACGGAATGAAAATCGAACAAGTACAAACTTTTTTAGGTCACAGCCATATTGAATCAACAGAAATTTATACGCATATTAATCAAAACCAAATCAATAATTTATATGATAACACTTCATAATTATTTAGAAAAAAAATACAGTAAAAGCACTTTAGCATCAAACCTTTACAACATAAAAAGATTTACAGATTATTACCAAAACAAGTCCGAAACTGCGACTTACACCGACATTTTAAACTACATTGCACATCTTCGTAAAAACTATGATTTACACCCAAAAACGCTTCGACATTGTTTGTCTGGAGTGAAAATTTACTTCAATTATTTATTGGAAATTGGCAAAAGAAAAGACCATCCTTGCAGTGAATTATTTTTAAAAGACAAGATAAATAAACAAATCCAAGTCGATAATTTATATAGTTTAGAAACTTTAGAAAACTTCTTAAAAACCTTTGAAATTAAACGAAAAGAACGACTAAAAAGAAGAAACGAAGTGATTATAACGTTGCTCATTTACCAAGCCTTAACCGTGTCAGAAATTAGTAACTTAGAAGTTGAAAACATCGATTTAGAAAGTGGAGAAATCCAAATAAAAAGTGGACATCATCAGCAAAAACGAAAACTTCCATTACAAGCCAAACAAATTTTATTATTCTACAATTATTTAGAAAAAGAACGAAAAGAATTGTTATTGTTTAATAAAGAAAATCCAGTTATAAGTTATTTAATATTAGGACAATATGGCGAGAAAATCAATCCGCATACAATCAGCAAAATGATAAATGAATATCGAAAACCAAGTGAAAAATTACAGCCAATGAAAATCCGACAATCTGTAATCGCCAATCTTTTGAAAAAGGAAAATGATACAAGAATTGTACAAGTTTTTTCGGGACATCGCCGAGCATCAACAACAATCCAATACAAACAAACAGAATTGGAAGCCTTGCAAAACGCAGTAAATCAATATCATCCAATCAAATAAATTTAGGTTAAATAGAACAATCCAAATATAAACAGCAGAGCAATAAAGCGGTCTCTCTTCGGTCGTTCCCTTTGTTCCGTTGCGCTGTTCCAGTCGGTCGTTCCTTCCTCCGTTCCACAGACCACAACACTTTTTTATTTTTTACAGCCTTGAAAAAAGGCAGTAAAAAACAAAAAAAGTGTTGCTCGCAATCTCCACACGGTCGCTACCCTTCTTTCGTCGTGGCTACTCTGTCTGCAACACCAACCCCGCTGAAAAAGCGGGGTCAGTGTTACATCCACCGCCACTTGTGATTTGGCGGGTGCACAACCGCCAGCCATCAACCTCAATTGGAACGCCTAAAGGCTGATTTGTTTATTTTATTCGGTTGCCGTTACACGCTCACAGCCCTACACCACTGAAAAAGTGGCTCTCGGTCTGTGGTGGCTGTCAGTGACCGCAACACCGCCACCCAGTCACAAAAAAGCCAAGAAAAATGGCTTTTTTGCTCCTTTGGGGTGTTT
>JANPDC010000112.1:0-32298 GCA_031431275.1 Bacteroidota bacterium | reverse complement strand
TAAGAAGAGAATTAAAACCTATTGAAGTACAAAATACTTCCGAAAATTTTTGGAAGTCTATGAATAACGATGCAAAAAAAAGTAATATAGAATTTCATTTTCCAATTAGAAATGGATCATATATTTATACATTACCAATGCATCCATCGGAATGGTCATCTATATTATTTAATTTTTATACTAATGCAAAAAAAGCAATAAAAAGAACTAAAAAAGCAGGTGAAATAAAAATTGAATGTGGGATTAATAACAAATATGTTTTTTTAGAGTTTTCAGATACTGGTGATGGCATTTCAGAAGAAAACGAGGAAAAAATATTTGATGAATTTTACACAACAACTTCACAAAGTGTTATAGAGGAAATTGATGCAAGTAATGAGATAACTGGAACTGGATTAGGGTTAAAAATTGTAAAAGACATTGTTAGTAGTTATAGAGGGAATATACAAGTAGTTTCTGCAAAGGAAGGTTTTAGCACTTGTTTAAGAATAGAAATACCAATAGCAACAGATAAAGAATTAGATGAAAATGGCTTATAAAATATTATATATAGACGACCAAGATGTTTCAAGTAGAGAAGCAGATTTAAAAAATTTAGGTTTTGAAGTTGAAACACATAAACCTACAAATAATTTTAAAGATATTGAATTAAAAGTTCGAGACAACATTCATGCTCTAATATTAGATTATAAACTAACTGAAGGAGAAGGGGAACAGGCTTGTTTTGATGCACCAACAATTGCTCAATTTGTTAGAACTATGCACTCAAAAGATGGTTTTAATATTCCTATTGTATTAATGTCAAATCAAACAATTTTCATAGAAAACTATAAAAATGATTTCACTAGTCAAGACTTATTTGATTTCACAATTACAAAACAAGATTTTAATCTAAATAAGGAAATATTTGGTAGAAAACTAAATTCATTTATAACTTCTTATCAAAAAATTAAAAACGATAATAACTTAATAAAAACTTTAGGTTTAGAAGAAAATCAAACTATTCTTCATTCAAGATTAATTTCATCTTACGAAAAATTAGGCAATAATCATTTCAAAGTAAGTTCTTTAATTTATGATGATTTAATATGTGCTGTTGGTTTAACGATTGGAGAAGATATTTTATCTGCAAGACTTGGGGTTTCAAAAGATTCCGAAGATTGGTCAAAACTTTTAGAGCTTTTGAAAGATACTTCTTATATTGGGGTGTTTTCAGATATTAAAAATCGTTGGTGGATGGATAAAGTAAACTCTTGGTGGCATGAAAAAATATCCTCGGAAATTTCATTGAGAAGATTAAATGCAGAAGAAAGAGTAGAATTATTGAAATCTAAACTCGAATTAAAAAATCTAATTCCTTTAACTAAAACGAAACATTCCGTGAGTTCTAATTTTTGGACAATTTGCAAACATTCAAAAGCACCATTAGACCCTTTTGATGGTATTGAATTATTAAATGATTATTTACCTTGGCAAGAGAAAAAATATATCTCAATTGATTCTGCATTAGAAAAAATGGAAGATTTTAAAACTTTAGTTAGTGATATTGATAAAAAAGCAGTTCGAGATATTGTAAATAAAGAAAGAGCAAATGGATAGTTGGAATTTAAGAGATTTTCGTAATGATTTATCAATTTTCATTAAGTTAATTACAGACAAAGGTGTAACTGGTGATTTTTCAGATTTAAATAAATTACTGTTAGATATAGATCAAAAACAATTAATCGAATATAATCTTGAGAATATTATTTTTCACATAAGAGGATTAATAAAAGGAACGGTACCTAATGATTTAAATTATTGCCAAATACATTTGAACCACATGCTCATGCGTGTCGATACTTTAGATATTGAATTAGATCCAATTCATAAGTATGTTTTTGACATAAGTATTTCTTCATTTAAAAATGAACAATCAACAAAAAAAGCTTATTATAGCAGTTGGCATCATGACAGACATCCAAATACTCAAAATGTTAAGTATACCCATCCAACTTATCATTTTCAATTTGGAGGTAAAAAATTTGAGTTAATTGATGAGGATATGTCTGTTTTATCTTGTCCAAGAATACCTCATCCACCAATGGATATTTTTTTAGGTTTTCATTTTGTATTATCCAATTATTTTGATAACAAAAGGTACTTATTTGTAAATTCATTATTAGAAGACGAAGATTATAAAAAAATAATTAAAAGAGCTCAGGAAAGACTATGGACTCCTTATTTTAAAGCTTTTGATTCAAACAATGCTCATCAAGATTTTACATTCAACAAATTATTTCCTTTGTACATAAACTAAAATGAATCCAAATATTTTAAAATATCTTAAAGGATACTCTTATAAAACACTTGATGTTAATAAACTTTTGGTGTCTTCTTTTTTAAAAGTTAATAATTTAGTAAATATTGAGAATAAATTTATTAATCAATATACAATTGACGAAAATGACGAAAATGAAATCGATAAACTTAATGAATTTGTAAATCTTTTAAAAGATGTTAAATTTGGTATAGAAGAGCTACTTGAGTTATTTGAATTTGTCATTTCTCCAGTTGATAAAGAAGTTAATGGTGCAGTTTTCACACCCATTAATATTAGAGATTTTATAGTTAAACAATCAATTGATAAATTTTTAAGTACAGGCGGACAGTTATTTAGAGCGAAATTTGGAGACATAGCGTGTGGTTGCGGAGGTTTTTTCAAAACAATTGTAAATGTAATTAAGTCAGAAACCAATAAAAATTACTTTGATATTTTTAGAGATAACATTTTTGGAGTAGATATTCAAAATTACAGTATTGAGCGAACAAAAATATTATTAACTCTTCATGCTATAAAAAATGGTGAGGATAGAAAACATTTTGAATTTAACTTGTATCAAGGAAATTCATTAAATTTTGATTGGAATTTAATTCCACAAATTCAGCAAAATCAAGGATTTGATATTATTGTAGGTAATCCACCTTATGTTGGAGCCTCAAAAATAGATGATGAAACAAAATTTTTACTTAAAAACTGGAGTGTTTCCGCTTCTGGAAAGTCGGATTTATACATTCCTTTTTTTGAAATTGGGTTAGAAAATCTGAATGCAACTGGTATTTTAGGCTATATTACAGTGAATACTTTCTACAAAAGTCTGAATGGTAGGTCAGTTAGAAATTATTTCTCTACTAATAGATTTGACTTGACAATTATTGATTTTGGTGGAGAGCAATTGTTTAAAAAAAGATCTACATACACTTGTATATGCATTATTGGTAAAAATCAAACAAATACCATTAATTATGTCAAATCAGAAAGCATTAAAATTAATTCAATTAAAGAATCTGATTATATAAATATTTTATATGATGATTTAAATGATTTTGATGGATGGTATTTAATCAATAAAAAGACTAAAAAAATCATTTCTAAAATAGAAAATACAGGTATTAAATTAGGCTCAAAATTTGAAATACGAAATGGTTTTGCGACACTTAAAAATAACATATATGTTTTCAATCCAATAAAAGAAATGGAAGATTTATATTTTTTTGTTAAAGATGGAATAGAATATCAAATTGAAAAAAATATCTGTAGAAATGCTATAAAACCCAACACTTTAAAACTAGAATCAGAAATTGAAAATCATACCGAGAAACTTATTTTTCCTTATAAAGTAGTTGAGGTAGTAAATGATTTATTTGAAACTAATAAAACAAGTTTAAAAGTTATTAAAGAAGATGAATTAAAATCAAAATTTCCTTTTACATACAAGTATTTGTCAACTCAGAAAAAGATTTTATCCGAAAGAGATAAAGGTGCTAAAGATTATAGTGAATGGTATGCTTTTGGCAGAAATCAGGCATTACTTATATCAGGTTACAAGTTACTATTACCATATATTACAAATACTCCATGCTTTGTTTTCACAAATGACCAAGAATTACTTTTTTATAATGGATATGCTATTTTTTCGGAATCAATCGAAGAGTTACATATTTTACAGAAAATTTTGATGTCCAAAATATTTTGGTTTTATATTCAAAATACCAGTAAACCATATGCTGGAAATTACTTTTCAGTTGCGAAAAATTATATTAAGAATTTTGGTATTTGTGATTTGACATCAGATGAAAGAACATTTTTATTAAATTTAAATGACAAAAATCTTATTGATGATTTTCTAATGAAAAAATATGATGTTAAAATAAATTGATTTATTTCCATAAAAATCTAGCAACCAAATAATCTCTCTTCGGTCGTTTCCTTTGTTTTATTCTGCTGTTTTAGTAAGTCGTACCTATTTCCGTTCCACAGACACTTCAACAGCATTATAACCGCCAAAAGTAACAAAAATTGTAGACAAAGCAACTGGCGTTGCCAAAATTATTCCGCTTACAGTAGCCAAAACCAATCCGATATTTCGAAGTACTTTAAAAAACTTCGGAGTGTGTGATTTTCGCTCCGCATAAATTCGGGAATTACTAATTTTGATAGTATTCCAGATCTTTTTGCAAATATTTTTTATAAAATATAAATCAAAAAATAGTTACTACCAAACAAAGTACTGAAAAACAGAATATTGAATAAAAAATAATACATAACTCTATTATTTTTTTATTATATTTTTTATATTTGTTATTCCCCAAAAAACAGTGATGAAAATTATATAATTGTAAATCTTCGAATTATGAAAAAATTTAACCACATTTCTACTTTTTTGGTTTTTAATCTATTATTTATTATTTTTAATAGCAATGCACAAAACAATTCATGGAAACCACTAAAGACAGGAGCTGGAGGTTGGGCAACTGGATTAAACATTCATCCATCTGGAAATCCCGTTTTTTGTAGAATAGATGTAGGTAGTGCATACCGTTATGATGCTACAAATCAAACTTGGACAAATATTGTAACTTCAAATAACATTCCTACATCTGACATTGATTGGCTAAAATATGGTGGAGTTTTGAGTTTAGTTTCTGCTCCTTCAAATAATACAATTGCTTATTTAGCCTATTTTGATGGAATTTACAAAAGCAATAATAAAGGCGATACTTGGATTAAAACAAATTTTCCTTCAACCCCAATGCCCTCAAATCAAGATAGTAGTAAATATTCTGGAGAACGCTTGTCTGTAGATCCAATTAATCCAAATGTAGTTTATTTTGGTTCTGTAAACAACGGACTATGGAAAACTATTGATGCTGGTTCAAGTTGGAGTCAAATTACAACAATACCAAACGGAACTTCAAATCACGGTGTTAGACAAATTCAATTTGACAGTTCATCTGGAACAACAACAGGAAAAACTAATATTATATACACAACAGTTGATGGAGAAGGTGTTTACAAATCATCTGATACTGGAATTAATTGGGCAAAAATTTCAACCAATGAATTTGGAACAAATGAAATTAATTTTTTGGATTCAAATGTTGATGCAACTGGAAAACTGTATGTGACTGGTTTTAGTAAAGTAGTACAACCCAATGGTGAAATATATGAAGTTGGTTTTGGAATTTACAGATATAATGGTTCAACTTGGCAACAAATTTTATCAAACCCAACAGCAAGCGTTTTTAATATTGCTATTGATCCCTTTAATAACAACAATATATTTGGGTTTAGTTATGGAGGCGGAACAATTTATAAAACCTCAAACGCAAATGTAACTAATCCAACTTGGACCAATCCATCATACACCCGAACTAATGGATCGATTGGATGGTTTGGTTATTCAGACTCTTATTATTTTACTATTGGCGAAGCAGAATTTGACCCAATTGTTCCAAATAAACTATGGATTTCAGAAGGAGTTGGTGTCTGGAACTGTACTAATTTAAATGATGCAAATTTGACTTGGGTCGAAAATTCTAGCGGTCAAGAACATTTAGTTTCTAATGATTTAGTAGTCAATGCAAGTGGCAAAGCAGTAACAAGTCATTGGGACAGAGGAATTTTTCATCACGAAAACAATGATGTTTACCCGTCTACACAAAAACCAAGTGCTCGATTCAATTCAGCGTGGGATATGGATGTTTGTGCTTCAAATAAAAATTTTATTGTTGCAATAATCGAAGACCATCGTTATTGTTGTTATGATAACGAACATAGAAATAGTGGATATTCACAAGATGGTGGTCTTAATTGGACAAAATTTCCAACTCAAGCAGATAATGCAAATGTTAATAGTATTTTTGGAAATATTGCTGTTTCTGCTAACGATGTCAATAATATAGTTTGGCTCCCTTCATCAAATACAAATCCATACTACACAACTAACAAAGGTGGTTCATGGACACAAGTTACATTACCAAATAATCAAGGAAGTTGTTGCCATGTTGCTAATTACCTTAGTAAAAACGTGTTAGTTGCAGATCAAGTAGTATCAAACACGTTCTACATACACAATTGGCAAAATGGAAGTATTTACAAAACAACTAATGGTGGAGCAAGTTGGACAGAAAATACATCACTGTCAGATTTTTATGGATATCATGCTAAAATGAAAGCCACACCAAATTTCGCTGGACATTTATGGTTTACACATGCTTTTGAGAATACTATTAGCAATATGCAACCACTGAAACGATCAATAAATGGTGGTGATTCTTGGACTAATATTGCAAATACTTCTGAGGTTATAAATTTCGCATTAGGTAAACCAGCCACAGGATCAAATTATCCAACTTTGTTTATTCAAGGAAAAGTGAATGGTGTTTTTGGATTTTGGATGTCTACAAACCAAGGTATTTCTTGGACATCGCTTGGTCAATATCCTCTTGGTATTTATGATGTTTCGAAAGTTATGGAAGGAGATTTTAATGTTTTCGGAAGAGTTTATGTTGGTTATGGCGGCAATGGTTTTGTATATTCAGATGCGAGTTCTCTGGGAACTGGTGATAATTTGTTTGAAGAAAAACCAGAATTAAAAATTTATCCAAATCCCTCAAAAAACGAAATTAATATTATCGCAAATGATTACAATCAACCTATTTCGATCCTCGATATTACAGGTAAATTAATTATTGAATTCAATCAAATTCCAAATAAATTGGACATTAGTAAACTACAAACTGGATTCTATTTTGTTAAAACAAAAAATCAAAGTTATAAATTCATAAAGGAGTAAAATTAAATATAGTATTGATAATTCTAATTTTCTAAAATTAAAATCTCAACTCTGCGATTGGCATTGGCTTGAAATTCATTAATTTCGGGTATTTTAAAAATAGGTACTTTAGTTCCAAATCCTTTATAACTCAATCGATTTGAATTTATTTTATTTTCAATCAGAAAATCATAAATTGATTTGGCTCTTTGTGTAGAAATATCTTCATAATCTCCATTTTCTTGACAACAAATATGCCCTTGTATTTCGATTTTTAGTTTTGGATTATTAACTAAAACCTGAAGTAACTCTGATAAAATTGGTTTTGATTTTTGTATCAAAATAGCAGATCGATTGAGAAAATTTAGATTTCTGATTTCAATTTTTTCACCAGCATTTGCAAATTGTATTTTTTGAGACAAAGATTCTTCACCAGATTTTTTTGTGAATTGATAATTGCTTAGTAAAATAACAACTTTTCTGTTTTTTGATTTTGATTTAGATTGTTCAAAATTTTCACCAAAACTTTTTTTTTCTAATTCAGATAATAAAATAAGATTATTGTTCCCAGTAAAGGATTTTTCAATTGTGAGTAATACATTATTGATTCTTCTTGTACCTAAATCAATGTTGTACAAATCGGTATTAGAGTCATCACAATATCCATAAATTTTGTCAATTGTTGATCTTGGATCTTCTTTAATCAAATCGTCTAATACTTTTTTTGAAACTTGATTTGGAATATCTTGGTCAGAATCAAAAAAAAGTTCTACTTTTCGTTGAGAATATACATTGTAGAAAAAAACTAGAAACAAGGCTGAAAATAGGTTTTTATTCATGGATTTAATTTTGTAAAATCAAGAGTTCGACTCTGCGATTTGCTTTTGCCTCGATTTCTGATTGTTCTGGAATTGCAAAAATGGGTTGTGAAACACCAAAGCCTTTGTAAGAAAGTCTGCTTTTATTAATGTCTTTGTAGACTAAAAAATTATATATTGCTTTGGCTCTTTGAGTTGACAAATCTTGTTTGTCGTTTTTGGCGCAGCATAAATGTCCTTGAATTTCGATTTTTATTTTTGGATTATTCTTCATAACAAAAAACAATTCAAACAATTTTGCTCTGGATTCATTGACAATTGCAAAAGTATTGATTACAAAATTAAGATTTTCGAGTTTGAGTTTTTCACCTGTTTTTGATTCGTTGACTAGTTTCATAAAAACGGTATCCATTTTTATTTCTGATTTTGTTCCATCTGGATTTTCAAAAACAAGTTTGTCAGGAAATTTAATTTTTTCTTGCCTTGACTGCGCTTGAGATGACAAATCATAATTTTCTACTTTCTTGATTCCGATGATTTCATTTTCACGAGGAAAATCTTTTGGTTGAATATAAAACAAGGTAACTTTTCTGTTTTCCGCTTTGATTTTAGATGTATTATTGAGTTCTCCAAAACTTCGGGTTTTGAAATCTTCTCTAAATTTTATCTTCGTTTTTATACTATTAAAAACATAATCAATTCGTTTTTTAGCCAAAGTATCATTGAATCCTGTTGAACCATCTTCGTCACAAAAACCATAAACACCAACTACTTTCACTGAACTATTTTTAGCAATCCAATCATTTAACTTTGTATTTTCTGTTTTCTTTAAATCAAATTTATTACTATCAAAAAATACCGAAAACTGCTCTTGACAAAAAGCATTTGAAAAAAATAGAAGTAAAAATATAGAAAACAACAATCTCATTTTTGTGATTTAGATAAACGAATTTAGTGAAAATAAAATAAAGCTATCTCATAATAAATTAATAAATATTTCTAAATTTTTAAATAAATTTATTTAAAATATAAAATCATGTCGAGTTTACAATTAAATGTTAATTTGAATTTTCAACAACTATTAGATGTTGTAAAACAATTATCTTCATCCGAAAAACTAGAATTAAATGATTTTATTTGGGATGACAATATTGAAATTCCTATTGAACATCAAAATTTAGTCAACGATAGAAAAAATAAAAGTTTTGAAAACCCAAATAGAATGCTTGATTGGGATTTAGTTTCGAAAACATTAAAGTCGTAAAATGGTTTTCATTATTAAAATTGATGAAGATGCACTTCAGGATATTCAATATATAACTGATTGGTATAATATTAAGTCAAAAGGATTAGGTACACGTTTTCAGTTAAAAGTAGTTTCGCAGATAGATTCTTTAAGATTAAATCCACAGATTTATGCTATTAGATATGATGATGTCAGATGTATGTTAATAACAAAATTTCCTTTTTTAGTTCACTACACCATTGACGAAAGAAATTTTATAATCTCAATTTATAGTGTTCTTCATACAAGCCGAAATCCTAGAATATGGAAAATTAAAAAAACATAAAAAAACCTGTCTAAAAATAATTTTAGACAGGTTTTTTTAATTTAAAATTTTATTTCGTAAACAAAAGTTCTCTATATTTTACCAAAGTCCAACTTTCGTTATCGACCAAAAGTTCTAGTTTATCGCAATGCTCACGAATATCTTCGAAATAAGGTTTGACTAAATCACAATAGGACTCTGCCATTTTTTGTGCATCTTCAATTACGTTTGCCGTTTTTCTGGCTTCAGTCATGGCCTCAACTTTTGTGTTGATTCCTTCAATATGTTCAGAAATTTCTCGAATCAAAACGATTTGCTCCTTCCCTATTTTCTTGAATTCGTCGCCAAAAATATCTTTCAAACCTTTTACATTATTTATTAAAGTATTCTGATATTGTATCGCCGTTGGAATAACATGATTTCTAGCGATATCGCCCAAAACTCTACCTTCAATCTGAATTTTCTTGGTGTATTCTTCCAGTTCAATTTCATATCTTGCTTCTACTTCAATGTGGTTCATGACATTCATTTCCTTAAATAAAGATAATGCTTTTTCAGAAACTTTGGCTTTCAATGCCAACGGCGTTGTTTTGAAATTACTCAAGCCACGCTTTTTGGCTTCTTGCTCCCAAGCATCGCTATAACCATCGCCTTCAAAAAGAATTTTCTTTGATTTTTTGATATATTCTCTCAAGACATTAAAAATGGCTTCGTCTTTTTTCAAATCTTTTTCTAAAATCAAAGTATCAACTTCTTTTTTGAAATCTTTGAGTTGTTTGGCAACAATTGTATTTAAAGTCGTCATTGCATTAGCACAATTCGCCGAAGAACCAACGGCTCTAAACTCAAATTTATTTCCAGTAAATGCAAAAGGTGAAGTTCTGTTTCTGTCCGTGTTATCTAATAAAACATCAGGAATTTTACCAACAACATTTAGTTTTAAATCTGTTTTTTCTTCTGGAGATAATTTTCCGTCGGTTACACCTTCTAATTCAGCCAAAACTTTGGTCAATTGTTCTCCAATAAATACTGAAATTATTGCTGGTGGCGCTTCATTAGCACCTAGTCTATGATCGTTTGTTGCTGTTGCAATTGCAGCACGAAGTAATTCTTCGTAATCATTTACGGCTTTTATGGTATTGATAAAAAACGATAAAAACTGCAAATTACTCATTGGTGTTTTGCTCGGTGACAAAAGATTTATTCCAGTGTCGGTTGCCATTGACCAGTTGTTGTGCTTTCCAGAACCATTGATGCCTTTGAATGGTTTTTCGTGGAAAAGGACTTTAAAATCGTGACGTTCTCCAACTTTTTGCATCACATCCATCAATAATGAATTGTGGTCAACCGCCAAATTGGTTTCTTCGAAAATCGGTGCCAATTCAAATTGATTTGGGGCTACTTCGTTGTGACGCGTCTTTACAGGAATGCCTAAAAGCATACATTCTTGCTCGAGTTCTCGCATGTAATTCAATGCACGTGTTGGAATTGAACCAAAATAATGATCGTCTAATTGTTGTCCTTTTGCAGAAGTGTGTCCTAATAGAGTCCTACCCGTCATGACGATATCTGGTCGAGAATTCGCTAATGCTGTATCTATCAAAAAATATTCTTGTTCCCAACCCAAAGTGGCGGTTACTTTTTTTACATTTTTATCAAAATATTTACAAACATCAGTTGCGGCTTCATCAATTGCATTCAATGCTCTTAGTAGCGGAGTTTTATAATCTAATGCTTCACCTGTGTAAGATATAAAAACCGTTGGTATACATAAAGTTGTTCCAAAAATAAATGCTGGTGATGTTGGATCCCAAGCCGTATATCCTCTTGCTTCGAATGTGTTTCTGATTCCTCCATTGGGAAAACTCGATGCATCTGGTTCTTGTTGAACTAATTGTGCTCCACCAAATTTTTCAACAGCATCTGAACCATCATACGAAGTTTCGAAAAAAGCATCATGTTTCTCTGCAGTTGAACCTGTTAGTGGCTGAAACCAGTGTGTATAATGCGTAACGCCTTTCGACAAAGCCCATTCCTTCATTCCCATAGCGATATAATCTGCTAATTTTCTGTCGATTTTTGTGCCATGTTGCACGGCATCTTTAACTCCTTTGTGAGCATCTGAAGTCAAAAACTGCTTCATTGCTTTGTCGTTAAATACATTTGATCCGAAAATGTTCGATTTTCTATCCGTTTCTTCAAATTTAACTGGTTTTCTATTCGATGCTTCTTTTAATGCTTGAAAACGAAATGTTGACATAAAAATTTACTTTTAAAGTTTAACCCCCTATTATTTTGAAGCAAATATATAATATTTTACAAAATTAAACAATACACCCCTATTTATTTTAAATTTTCAACCAAAAATAAATATTTATAATATTGAAACACAAAAATTAAATTCATCATTTTTATAAAAATCAAATAGTTTATATTTGCAATTATTAAAAATTTTGAAAATTTTTAATTCACAATTTTAATTTGAAGTTTATATGACAGTTTGGATATTATTTTTTGCAATGGTTTTTGTGATTTTGGCTCTTGATTTGGGAGTTTTTAACAAAACGCCTCATATAATTAGCACTAAAGAAGCCAGCAAATGGACTGCAATTTGGGTTTCACTTTCCTTGGCGTTTTCTGGAGTTATTTATTGGTTATATGGAACTAATTATATTTCAAATGCGGATAGTTTATCGCAATCTGGAGCAGCCATAAAATTCATTACAGGCTATTTGATTGAACTTTCTTTGAGTGTTGATAATATTTTTGTGATTGCAATTATTTTTGCTTCTTTCAAGATTCCACAAAAGTTTCAACATCGAGTTTTGTTTTGGGGAATACTTGGAGCCATTATCTTTCGTGGTTTAATGATTTCTTTTGGAGTCATTATTATCAAAGAGTTTGCTTGGACAACCTATTTGTTTGGTGCTTTTTTAATTTTTACTGCTGTGAAAATGCTGTTTACTAATGAAGAAGATGATTTTCAACCAAAAGATTCTTTTGTTTATAAAACCGTTGGGAAATTTATTCCTATAACTAATGAAATGAATGAAGAACGTTTTTTTATCAAAATCGATAAAAAAAACTTTGCAACACCACTTTTTGTAGCTTTGATTGTTATTGAAGTTATGGATGTTTTGTTTGCTGTCGACAGTGTTCCAGCAATTTTGGCGATAACATCTGATCCATTTTTAGTATTTAGTTCTAATATATTTGCTATTTTAGGTTTGCGATCTATGTATTTTTTCTTGGCTAATATGTTAGAAAAATTTCAATATTTAGAGTACAGTTTGATTGCAATTTTAACTTTCGTCGGATTAAAAATGCTATTACACGATTTTCTTGAAATTCCAGAATGGGCTTCTTTATTATTTATTGCGTTTTCATTAGCTGTTGGAGTTATAATCTCTTTGCAAAAAAGTAAAAAAATTGAACTTGAAGATTGGAAATCTAAAACTAATAAAAAATAAAAACCTCTAAATTCGCAGTTGATTTTAGAGGTTTTACATAAACTATTGGGGAGTTAGTTTAAAATTTTAACATTACTGTCATCAATATTATATCGTGTAATAACTTCATCGTATGACAAGTCTTTTAAATTTTCTGAACTTTTATTTGAGAAAGTTCCTGGAACAATTACAATTCTAAATGTTTGGTTTTGAATGTAATTTGGTGTTAAATTCAGGTTGTAGTTTCCGCCTGCATAAATTGTAAAATCTTGTTTGCTAAAATCGAAATCATAATCTAATTCGCCTTGATTTACATACAAAGTTCTTGGAATTTGCTGCCAAATTGGTGTTGTAGGATTTATTGTTCCTGATAATCTGTAAATTAACAAAACATCTGCCGCACGAATTTGCGGATTCAATTGTCTGAATATAGTGTAACCGTTTGTTGCCGAATAACTAAAATTTGTATTTTTTATTTCAAAAACTTCACTTTCTGCACTGTAGCCATTTTGTCCGTCTTGTCCATTTCTACCTTCGTTAACGGTACAACTTTGTAAACTAATAATTGATATTATTGCGAGTACTAAAATAATTCTTTTCATGATAAATGTATTTAAAGATTAATGATATTAAATACTATTCATGAACTGTGCCAAACTTTCAAAAAGGCTTAAAATTAAATCACACCCATCTTTTTCATGAGGAAAGTGGCACTTTTATTTTTACAAATTCCATCATGCAATTTATAATCAAAATGTAAATCATCATTTATTATTTCAACTTCAAAACATTTGTTTGTGAGTTGGTTTGGATATTCATTTGTGGTCAAACACACTTCGATATCATGCGTTGCAATGGCTCCAATAGATTTTCTTTCAATCATTTTTTTAACGACTTCTATCGTTCCAGAACGTTTATCATCAGAGTTTGTTCCGCGAAGAATTTCGTCTAACAGCACAAAAGCACGATTATTATTGAGTTCGTCCATGATTTGTTTTAAACGTTTAATTTCGGCATAAAAATACGATTCGCTGTCTGATAACGAATCTGATAATCGCATAGAAACCAAAACTGGCAAAGCATGAACATTGGCTTTTGTGGCGCAAACGGGTGAACCAATGCCTGATAGAACCATATTCACTCCCAAACTTCTCAGAAAAGTGCTTTTTCCCGACATGTTTGAACCTGTCAAGATCATAAAAGACTGTGGCTGAAAATGAATGGTGTTTCCTATCCTCGTTTTTGGATTCAGCAAAGGATGAGACAAATTTTCGAACGATATTTCATGATTTGAATTGAGATCTGGAAAAGTGAAATCGGGATTATTAAAAGAGAAATTCGCAAAACTATTTAGCATTTCGAATTCACCCAGAATATTGATCCATGTTTCTAGATTTTGAGCATTGTTTATTTTCCAGGCTATAATTGCTTTTAGATTGTGAACGTGAAACAAAAAAGTTCCATTGAAAACCACAGTTGTAAATAAATTAGAAATACTATCTAAACGAGAAAATAAATCGGAGAGTTTTTTTAAATTTTGGTTTGTATTCTCTGCTTCAGATTTAAAAATATTTTGTAAATCAACTAACTTTTTAGTTTCGAAAGTTTCATTTTCGATATTTTGTATCATCAAACCATATTGTTTAACTATTTTATCGATGTCGCCAGAAACGCCATTTTCTGCTTGTATTCTTTTTAAAAACCGAGCCGAAAACCCAAGGTTTATGATAAACAACGTCGAAATATAATTAAAAAGTACATTGTTTTTAGTTATAAAATAAGTCATTATCAAACCAAAAAATAAAATCGGAAGTGCAAGACTCAAAATAGATTCTAATTTATTGATTGGTTTACTGTTGAATTTACTCCATTTTAATAAATTTTCATAATGCGATTTTTTATCTTTACTAATCTTAGCAATTGACATAAACTCTTGCCGCCAAGTTAATTTTGTCGACAACTCTTTAATTGCATTTTGATTTTCAAGAATTTCTGTTTCTGAAAGTGCTTTTAGCAATCGATTTGCAAGTGTTTTTTTTCCAATAAATGTAAAAGTTCTGTTGAGGTTTTGAAACAACGAATGTTCACCAAAAATATCTAAATCATATGCATATGGATGATTAAAATCGTTAAATTCAATTCCGTTTTCAAAAGAGTTTTTTTCTCTTTCTAAAAAAGAGATTTCATCTTTATTTATTGAAATTAAGGCTTCTTTTAATTCTTTTTGATTACTTATTTTGTCATGAAATCGCATCAGAATAAAAAATGCAATGATTAAAAAAACCGATGCAAAAGCATAAATTTCGTTGTTTGTATTTATATAATTATATCCAAAAAAAAGAAAAAATAGAATTGATATTAGCCTTAAAAAACTAATTATATTGTATTTTTCTTTGATTTTTTGAAGTTCAGTTTCGAATTGAGATTTTAAATTTTTGTAGATTTTCATTTGTAATTTTAAAAAAACAAAGATAAATATTTAGGAATCAAAAATTTCCTAGAGTCAAAATTTGATTTTTATTTTAATTTTATGAAAATCAATATATTTTATTTACTTTTTATCGGATAAACTGAATATTTAATCGATTATTTCGATTTTTATTAACAAATATTCAATTATCATAGACTAAAGTTTTACATTTGCAATAAGAAAAATCACAAAACAAAACCCCATTTTGAATTTCTCCATCCAAAATATTGCATTATTCTACTCACTTAATTTCACTGAAATAATAGCGCAAATAAATTCGTATTTAACGGCGGCCAATTTTTATTTTTTTCTAAAAGTATTTGTAATTCCGTTTTTACTGATTTGTCTTTTTATAATAATTTTTTCACTTCTTGTTGGCAGATACTATTACGATAAAATAGATGATGAAAAGAAGGATTTTGAAGATAAAATAAATGATTTTTTGACTGGTTTAATTTTTTCAGGACAATCTGCACAAGAAATTAAAAATGAAATAGAAGAATTTAAAAAAGGTGCTATTTATGATTACAAATGGTGTCAGCACGTTATTTTAGATAAATTGATTCATATCAAAGAAAATGTAAAGGATATTAATAACAATTTGATTCTCATAATTTACAGACAATTTGATTTGCATTTGTACAGCAAAAAACTAATTTCTCGCAGAAAATGGTATTACAAATCTTTAGGTTTTTATCATTATAGAGCTCTAGATTATAAAATTAAAAAAGGCTCTATCAAACCTTTTTTAAACAGTAAAAACAGGTATTTAAAATCCAATGCTTTGGTTTCAATTATTTCACTTTCTGATGAGAAATTTGATATTTTGAACCATTATTCGGAGAAAATATCTGCGGCTGATGAAATAAAAATTTTAGATTTGATTTATGAAAAAAAATCAACAATTCCGTTAACTATTTTTAATTGGTTGCATAACAATAACAGTTCTGTTGTTGTGTTAGCAATTAAATTAGTAGTACGATATAGAGAAACTTTGACTCTAAATCAAATTCAGTTTTTATTAAAAAACGAAGACCCAAGAGTACGAAAATCTACTATACAAGCCATCAGAGAATTATATATTATTCAAGCGAACGATGTACTAATTTTGCATTTTGGTGATGAGCAAAATCATCAAAATAAGATTTCAATTTTGAAGACACTTTCCATTATTGGAAATAAAAAAACGGTTGCTTTTGCTTCGAAATTATTGAAAAGTGAAACACGATTAGATATAAAATTTGAATTAGTTAGCTGCATCAACAAAATAGATTTTGATTTCTTGAAAGATTTCAAAACTAATGATTTTGAAGAAAAAGATTTGGTCAATAGAATGATTTTACACGTAAAAGATCCTTATTTGAACTAATATGCTTGAAACTACAATAAAAGATTTTGAAATTTTTACCGCTTACTATTCTGTGAGTTACATATTAATTTATGTAACACTTTCAATTTTATCTTATCTGGCGATTAAAAATTACTACAACTCAAAATATTTTCTTCATAAAGATATATTGATCAAATCAAATCATTCACCAGGAGTTTCAGTTATTGCACCTGCATTTAATGAAAGTACTACAATTGTTGAAAATGTAAAATCTTTACTTTCTCAAGAATATCCAAAATTTGAAGTTATCATCATAAATGATGGAAGTACGGACGATACATTAGAAAAACTAGTACAGGAATTTAGTCTCATTCTTGTAGATTTTTTTTACCAAGAAAGTATCATCACCAAACCTGTACGAGGGCATTACAAGTCAACAGATCCCATTTATTCCAAACTTTTAATAATTGATAAAGAAAACGGAAAAAGCAAAGCAGATGCTTCAAACGCTGGAATAAATTCGGCTAAATATCCTCTTTTTCTTTGTACAGATGTGGATTGTATTCTCAGAAAAGATACTATCGCAATGCTCGTGAAACCTTTTATTGAAAATACTACCAAAGTCATTGCAACAGGTGCAGCAATTCGAATTTCAAATTCATGTGAATTCAAAGATGGAATGTTATACAAGTCTCACTATCCAAAAAATTTCTTTGCTCGTTTTCAAGAACTAGAATATTTACGATCTTTCCTTTTTGGTAGAATGGCTTGGAGTAAAACTAATTGTTTGATGTTGGTTTCTGGTGGACTTGGAATGTTTGATAAAGCTACCGTTGTTGAAGCTGGTGGCTATTGGCATCAATCATTGGGAGAAGATATGGAACTCATTACCAGAATGCGTCGCTTGATGCACAATAAAAAAGAAGAATTTCTAATCAAGTACATCCCAGAATCTTTATGTTGGACAGAAGTACCAAGTGATAACACCATTTTTTTGCGACAAAGAGTGCGATGGGCAAGAGGTTTAGTTCAAACGTTGTATATTCACAGAAAGTTATTTCTAAATCCAAAATATGGTAAAACAGGATTGATTGCCTATCCTTATTTTCTATTTTGTGAATTCTTTGTTCCAATTTTAGAAGTTATTGGAGTTATTGTTTTATCGCTTGATTATTTATTTTTTGCCATCAACTATGATTTCTTGATAATTATTAGTGTTTTTGTGTATTTATTTTATACTACCATAACACTCATTTCCATTTATTTAGATCAACTCATTCACAAACAATATTCAAATTTAAAAGAAATTGCAACACTAATTCTAATGGTTTTTTTAGAACCTCTTCTGTATCATCCGATTAATGTGTATGCTTCTTTAAAAGGATATTCACACTTTTTAGTTAACAAAGAAAAAAAATGGGGCGCCATGACTCGTCAAGGTTTTACAAATGCAATCATAAAATAATGAAAAGAAAATTTCGATATTATTTTTTGTTTCTACTATTCAATTCGGTGCTATTTGCTCAAAAAATAGACACTGACAGTTTGCTTGTTGTTACTTCAAAAGAATTGAATGTTAATCAAGATGTTGAAAAAGCCATAAAACTAGCACAACTAGGCATTAAAAAAGCACCCGATTATTTAGATTTTCATTTGATTTTAGGTAGAGCATATCAAAAGACAAATCAAATTGATAGTGCTCGATTCTATTTTAAACATATTATTGAAAAAAACATAAAATACAAAGATGCCTTTTGGTATTTGACTCGACTAGAAATTGAGGCCAAAAACCAAACCAATGCACAAGAAACTATCGAAAAAGCCATAGAAAATTATCCCAATGATAAAGAATTTCAAATTTTGAAATTTGAAGTAATTCAAATGGAGGAAAATGATACAAAATCGATTGATTATCTTGAAAATTTATTGAAAAAATATCCATCAGATTCTAAAATAAAGGCATTACTTGCTGAATTAAAAGTAAAAACTCCATCAGATAGAATTGGTGTAACGTACAATTTAACCACCTTTGATCGAAATGGTGTTGGTCCTTGGCATTTGATTGGATTGCAATACATTCACGAACGAAAAAATTTTAGTTGGATTGGTAGAATCAATTTCACGGAGCGAAATGCTTTTCAAACATCAAATTCGGGTTTGCAATTCGAAATCGAGAGTTACTTCAAAAACACTTCTAAAAGTTATTCCTATGCTAATATTGCCGTTAGTGGAAATGATAATGTATTTCCAAAACTTCGATTGGCTTATTCTTATTATTACAATTTCAATAAAGGCTGGGAAGCCGATGCAGGAATGCGATATACAAAAACAACCAACTTTGAATTTTATGCCGCTGCTTTTGGAATAGGTAAATATGTTGGTCCCTATTGGTTGAATTTTAAACCCTATTTGCAATTTTTTGAGGGCAAAATCTATCCTTCTTTTACAGCAACAGCAAGGTATTATTTCAATACTAAATTTGACTATTTAACTGCTTTTGCAGGTTATGGAACTTCGCCAGACGAACGAGTAACTTTGGGGCAATTTCAACAGCGTTTTGAGTTTAAATCCTACAGAGTTGGTGCTGGATATTATAAATTGATAGCACAAAATTATTGCCTAGGTTTTCAAGCCACATACAATAATCAAGAATATCAAAAAAATAATTTTCAAAACGAATATGATTTGTTTTTTTCTGTGCAGTATAAATTTTAAAAATTACTATCTTCGTAAAAATAATTAAATATGAAAAAAATCTTACTTATTGAGGACGACAAAGTAATTCAAAAAATTGTTGAATTTTTATTAAAAAAAGAAGGCTATCATATTGATATTGCCGGAGATGGAGAAGTCGGAATCCAAAAAATTCAAGAACTTAAGCCCGATTTAGTGATTACTGATATTATGCTTCCCTACAAGTCTGGATTAGAAATCACCTCTTTTGTAAAACACAATTATCCAAAAATTCCAGTTATTATTGTTTCTGCACTTGGCAAAGAAGATCAAACCATTATAGAAGCTTTTAAACTTGGTGTTGATGATTTGGTCGCAAAACCTTTTAACCCCATTGAATTAATCTTGCGTGTGAAACGTTTTTTGATGTAAATTTTTAAATAAAAATTATCGTTGGTTTTTTGGATTTGAAATATTAAAAATTTGCAAATCTACCTTGTTCCAAAACTAAATAAATTTGTATTTTAATACCAAACTAAAAATCGTTTTCACTAAATTTGCAAAATGATTTACAACGATACAATTGTTGCTCTTGCCACGCCGTCTGGTGCTGGATCTATTGCTGTTATTAGAATTTCTGGCGAAAAAGCAATCGAAATTTGCGCATCTGTTTTTCAATCTATTAAAGGAAAAAAATTATCAGACCAAAAATCACATACACTACATTTAGGACATATTGTAGATGATACTAAAACACTAGACGAAGTTTTAGTGTCACTTTTTAAAGGCACAAACTCCTATTCTGGCGAAAATACAGTTGAAATATCTTGTCATGGTTCGACTTACATTCAACAACAAATCATACAATTATTGCTTCGAAAAGGTTGCAGAATGGCGAATCCTGGAGAATTTACTTTACGTTCATTTCTAAACGGAAAAATGGATTTATCCCAAGCCGAAGCCGTTGCCGATTTAATTTCATCAGATAACGAAGCCTCACACCAAATTGCGATGCAACAAATGCGTGGTGGTTTTAGTAATGAACTGAAACAATTGCGACAAGAATTATTGAATTTTGCTTCACTCATTGAACTCGAATTAGATTTTGCCGAAGAAGATGTGGCTTTTGCAGACCGAACGCAATTCAAAGAATTAGTTACCCGAATTGAATTTGTCTTGAAACGACTAATCGATTCCTTTGCAGTTGGAAACGTAATCAAAAACGGAATTCCTGTGGCTATTGTGGGCGAACCAAACGTAGGGAAATCGACACTTTTAAACGCATTATTGAACGAAGAACGCGCCATCGTTTCAGAAATTGCAGGAACAACACGAGACACGATTGAAGACGAACTAGTTATTGGCGGCATTGGTTTTCGTTTTATTGACACAGCGGGAATTCGTGATACGAAAGATGTGATTGAAAGCATTGGAATTAGAAAAACTTTTGAAAAGATTGAGCAAGCGCAGGTGGTTTTGTACATAAGCCCCCTGACCCCCGAAGGGGGAACTCTCGATTTGGTAAATATTGAAATAGAAAAAATTAAGAATCAATTTCCTTTGAAACCCTTGATTATTATTTGTAATAAAAAAGATTTATTATCAGAATTTCAAATTCTAAATCTCAAATCCCAAATCCCAAATGTTCTTTTTATTTCCGCCAAAAACAACGAAGGAATTGAGGAACTCAAAAACCAATTATTATCATTTGTGAATACAGGTGCGTTGCGCAACAACGAAACTATTGTAACAAACACAAGGCACTACGACTCGCTACTAAAAGCGTTAGACGAAATTCAGAAAGTGAAATTTGGCATCGAAACCAACCTTTCGAGCGACTTGATGGCGATTGACATTCGTGAAACTTTGTATCACTTTGGAATGATTACGGGTGAAGTTACAAACGATGAATTACTTGGGAATATCTTTGCTAATTTTTGTATTGGAAAGTAAAGTTGTCAAAGAATATCTAATAAAAGAATAATAAAACTCAATATATCAAGTGCTTATAATGAATTAGACTTGATGTTGATTTACTTATTTTTGCTACAATACTAATATTTTTTGCTACATATTTGTTTTTAATTGTATCTTTGTAGCAAATTGCAACAAATATGAAAGTACATATTAGAAAACGTAAAAATGTAGTTGGAGATAAATTTAATTTATCATTAGAAGTTTATAAAGGCTACACTATAAACGAAGATGGGAATACTAGAGCAAATCGAGTAACCACAAAACTGGAATACTTCCTATATGTCAGTCCCAAAACCCCTTCACAAAAAACACACAATAAAGAAGTCGAAATCAAGATTGAAATAATTCGTTCTGAAAAAGAAAAAGACTATTTAAACGGCAAATACGGCTTCAAATCTGACTCCAAAGGAAAAGCAAATTTTATAGAATATTTCAGAAAACTTACAGAAGAAAGATTAGCTAGTAAAGGAAATTATGGGAATTGGGATAGTGCATTGAAGCACCTCATCAAATACAACGGACAAAATACTTCTATTGAAAATATTGACTTGGAATATTGTGAAGGTTTTAAAAAATACTTAACACTAATAGCAAAGACGAGTTCGGGTAAAAATTTATCTGTAAGTTCAGTTACCTCTTATTTCTGTAAATTAAGAGCTGCATTGAACAATGCCGTTGATGACGAACTCCTTTTAGTCAATCCATCGCTTAAAGTTTCAATTCCAAAAGAAATAGAAGTCGAAAGGGAATATTTGACCGTTGAAGAAGTACAATTACTATTTAAAACAGAATGCCGATACGAAGTTTTAAAACGTGCTTTTTTATTTTCTTGCTTGACTGGTTTACGTTGGTCAGATATTAATTTATTAAATTGGTCAGAATTACAAAAAGAGGGTGAAAACTGGAAAATAACCTTTCATCAACAAAAAACAAAAGGCCTGCAATACCACTACATTAGTAATCAAGCAAGAGATTTATGTGGTTCGGAACCACAAGAAAAAGGAAAGGTTTTTGTTGGCATTAAATACTCCGCTTATATGAATACCGCTCTAATGCAATGGGTTTTAAAAGCTGGTATTAGTAAACATATAACATTTCATTGTGCTAGACATACTTACGCCACAATTCAAATTACAGGCGGTACAGATCTGTTTGTAGTATCTAAATTACTTGGTCATAAAGAGGTGCGGACAACACAAATTTATGCAAAAGTTATCGACCAGAAGAAAATTGATGCTGCCAACGTGATTCCTAACTTCGATATTGTTTAGTTTTATGGAGTCAATAAATTTAATTAATCCTATAAATATTTCTTTAGCTCAAATCAAAGAGAGCTTATTTGAATCAAACTCAATAAGTATGGGCGATGAAATCTTGTCTTATGGAACATTTAAAACTGAGTTTGATAAGTTTTATATACAAAACAAAAGAGCTGGTAAGACTGTTTACAAAATAGATTTTTTCAATTCAAAACTTCAAGAATTAGAAAAACTTGAAGATGGAATTATAAATATTGAAAATCAATCAAAAAGTATAGAATATACTAGTGCATTAAAATCTATAATAAAAATTAGAGATATAATAACACGCTTAATTTCAAATGAAAATCCACCCATAAGAAAAATCAATAAAACAGCCCTAACGTATAAGAGAATAAAAAGTCCCCCAGTAATTAACTCTCTTTACATTTCATTAAAAAGCAATAATTTAATTGACAAGGCGACCAAATATGACGATTTTTTACTCATTTTTGACAACAAAAATATTACAGAAATAGTTAATCCAGTTATTTGGAACTCAACAGCTAGTGAATTACTTTATTTTATGATACAAATTCAAGGAGTTCTTATAGAACCAAAAAATAGAGAAGACTATGTATTACTAAAATCTTGTTTTACAAAACCCAATGGCTTACAATTTTCAGAAAATTTTAAAAACCTTAAGAAGGAAATTGAAATAAAACTAAGCACCAATAAACAAAGCACAATAGACAAGATTATACAAAAAATATCTAACTAAAATGGTTTACTTTATGGTTCACTTCTATCTAAAAGTTACTCGATTTTAAGTTCAATCAGTTTCAATTTTGCAATGAACTTAAAACAATTTATTATGTTAATTACAACAATAGGAGAAAAGATTTCTCAAGAAGAAATTAGAACAAAATTAAAAAGTATTGAGCAATTTTTAACATCTCAATCATTAACAAGTAAGTCAATTTTTAATATTGATGAGGTTGCAACTTACACAGGACTATCTAAACTATACCTGTATAAACTAACATCAAAAAACGGAATCCCACACTACAAGCCGAACGGCAAAAACATTTTCTTTAAAAAAGAGGAAATTGATAACTGGCTACTTCGTAACAGACAATCTACAAACGAAGAAATTGAAGCAGAAGCCATAAATTATTCTGTAAATAAAATTAAAGGTTCTTTATAATAAGCATTAACTATTGACTGAATTTGTCAATTATGTTTGATACTATTTATATTGACCTACCTATTCAAAGTATTAAAGATTTAGATAATAAATCTGACACTATTGATAGTGAAACTGGAGAAGTAAAGTATTCAGTAGGTTTTACTGATTGTATAAAAATCAGGAAGGTAGGAGAGGTTATGAAGGTAGAATGTAGCCTACCAAAACTTTTGAAGGGTAATAATATTTATTCACTTTCATATTCAGAAGTAAGATTAGCACTCAAAATGATAGAAGATAAATTAGGTGTTTCTATACAGCAAGGTATTATTAGAAGACTTGATTGTCATTACACTTTTATAACAATTTTAAGAGTGAGAGAATACTTTAGGTATCTTGGAGATTGTAAGTATTTCGTTAGGTCAAATATTCAATCTGACTCACTTTATTACTCAAATGATTCAAGAGTATTTAATTTTTATGATAAGATAAAAAAAATTAAAAGAGGAGTTATACCAGAGGAGTTTGCTGGAAAAAATGTAATGAGGTGCGAGTTCAGATATAAGAACGAACATTTAAAAATAATTTCTAGTAAGCTAGGGATTGAAAAGTTGAAGGTAAAAAATATAATGGATAGAAGAATTTATAATCAAATAGCCGAGTTAGTTTTTGCAGATTACCAGTCCATTACAAAAATAAAACATTCGTATTTTAATGAAAATTTACTTTCTTCTAAAGCGAAATTTTTTGAGCAGTTTGTGTTTGACGGAATTCAAGCAAATGGAGGCTTAAATGTTGTATTAAGTAGCATTGATGCATCAAGACCTTATAATACAAATATAAATCCAGAATACTTTAGTAGACGGAAGGCTGAAATAAGAAAAATTATGAAATATGATAAACAGAATAATGAAGGGGATTGCATAAGTGAAATAAATGATTTAATTGAAAAAATACAGTATCAAAGATTAAACGAAATTTAATCTAGTTGCTTACTTCCTAAAGAATATATGACTAAATTCAATGAAGTAGTAGCGGAAGTACAGAAAAAGTATAAAATCAAAAGTACTGGATTAGCTATAATGAAAATGGTAGAACTGACTAAATTACAGTTCGAGCAGTAGAGAAAGAATAATTAAAAGTTAAAACAAATGGCAACTAGAAAATATACATTTACAGATAAAGATAAGGCATTACTAGAAGAGTTAGAAACTAAAGGCTTAACACCGCAACAAAAGAAGGTATTATGTATCTTTGAGAACAAGATGTGCAACATTAAACAAACCTGTAGAGCCGCAGGAATAGCTAGAGGAACTTTCTATAATTGGCTAGACAATTTAGACACATTTAAAAAGGCTATTGAAGTATATATGGTTATAGCTATTTAATATCAAACCTATATTAATACAAAAAACGAAATTCGTAAAAATATACAATTTGAACAGTGAGATGACTAGTTTGTGTAATTTTAGATACTAAAACAAAAAAATTGGTGTTAAAACTAGACAAATCAGACACATTAAAAAAGGAAAATAAAAAATTAACATTTAGGTCTTTTTTATCTACAATCCCTATTTATATGTACATTATAGGCTTTTTAAAAAAACAGAACTGTACAAACCCGACACTTTTTGACACTTAACTACTTTACAAATGTGACACTTTAAAAGAAAAAATAAAGGAATCTGTTTTGTCAAAAGTCAAATTCTGAATAGATTTACAATAAATATATGACTTTTTGTATTTACACTATCGGATATGGAAATCGAGCGATTTCAAACTTTATCCAAATTTTAAAAGACAATCAAATTCAAGTAGTAATAGATGTTCGGTCTGTTCCCTATTCCAGATACAGACCCGCTTACAATACTAAATCACTTGAAAAGCATTTAACTGATGTAGGTATTGGTTATATGTTCAAAGGAAATCAACTGGGAGGAATGCCAAAAGATTCAGACTTACAAACAAATGATTTACCAGATTATGAAAAAATCAGAAAGACCTTGTCCTACCAGCAAGGTCTTTCTGATTTAGAATGTGGGATTGAGATGGGTTATAGAATAGCTATTCTCTGTGCCTGTCTAAATCATACAGACTGCCATAGAAACAAACTCATAGGAGTTGATATGGCGAGAAAAGGTTATGAAGTTTACCATATTAGCAAAAACGGAGACATTACTCAAAACGAGAGGCTATTTTAGTCTCTTTTTTTGTTTTAAAGAGTATAGCACTTATTAAACTACCATTTAACAAATGTTACAAATGAAATATATCAGTTATTACAGAGTATCTACAAAGAAGCAAGAAAAATCTGGACTTGGATTAGATGCACAAAAAACAGCAGTACAAAAATTTTTGAATCAAGACAGTATTTTGATTGCAGAATATCAAGAAGCCGAAAGTGGGAAAGATAATGAACGACCAGAATTGAATAGAGCAATTGAACATTGCAAAAAAGAAAATGCAATATTGCTTATAGCGAAATTAGATAGACTTTCAAGAAATGCAGCCTTTATACTTACTTTAAGAGATTCTAAAATTGAATTTGTTTGTGCAGATATGCCAACAGCTAATTCAGTCACTATTGGTATAATGGCAATTTTAGCACAAGATGAGCGAGAACGAATAAGTCAAAGAACAAAAGTTGCTTTAGCAGAGCTAAAAGCAAGAGGTGTAAATCTTGGTTCGTCCCAAAATTTAACCAATGATTCCAGAAAACGAAGCGCTGAAGTAAGAAAAAACAAGGCTTTAGAGAACGATAATAACCGAAAGGCAACCGCAATGATAGTTCTAATGAGAAAAGATGGCAAAAGCCTTTATTTCATTTCAAAACACTTAAACGATAGTGGATTTAAAACTAGAAATGGTAAAGAATTTAATCAGATGACAGTAAAAAGATTGTATGATAGATATATAATTTTGTCTTGAAACAAATTTACTTAATCTTTTCAAATAATTGTGATAGTGATATGTCGAGTGCTGTAGAAATTATAGCCAAAGTAGCGATATTTGGCGTTACCCTACCCTTTTCAATTTTATACAAATATTGTCTATCCTTACCAACCATAGAAGCTAACTCTGTTTGAGTTAAGTTCCTTAATTTTCTGAACATAACAATCTGCTCTCCCACAAGATTTGGGATTTCAATTGATATTTTTTTTCTTTCAGATTCAGATAAACTTTGCATTCGTGCAAGTTCCGAGCAAAAATATTATTTTTTGTAACCTTAAAATACTACAAATTTTATATATTTACATCTTAAACAATTAAAGAATAAAATATGAAAAAAATAATTTATATCCTAGCTGGAGTTATTGCTTTAGGTGTAATTGGAAATTTATTGAATCCAAGAAAGAAAGAATCCAAAAAAGAAGATAAAATTATTAAAAGTGATGTAACCAAAGAAACAAACATTATCCAACCAAATATAGATGAGGTCGAATGGTTAAGTGAATTTGAAAGTGCTGAAGTAAATGGTAGTTGGTTTGAGATAGTTAATTTTGAAGAATCAAATTCATATAATAAAAATTATTTTGAAGATGGAAATAATGAACAGAAAAAAATGACTATAACGAATAAAACGTACCAAACATCATATCCTTTTGGAACTGGAGACAATCCTGTTTTTGGTTGTAAAACAGAAAATGGATATTTAATTGTAAGCACGATTGGCGAAATTTCATCTGAGATTTATAAGTATAAAGTTGAATTAAGCCAAGATAAAAAATTATTAAAACTAACACTAGATGGCTTAATCCAAGTTTTTAAACGCAAATAATTGATGAAAAGTGTATTAATACTAGAGGTTTTTAAAACAGATATTTATTTTTCATAAAACATATTAAATGAATTAGACTTCCATAACTAAATTAAAAAGTGACTTTTAAAAAAAAGCATCAAATTTAAAAAATGATGCTTTTTTTTGTTCAAGTCTAAAAATTAAATATTTTTTATCAATGAACTTCACTTAATATGTCTAGGTTTCTTTAGGTTTTATTAAAGATAACAAGCCTTTAAAAAAAAATAAAAAACTAAAACAAAATTATCAAAATTTTGTTTTAAAACAGTATTTTTGAAAATTGTACTAAACAGCAAATACTTAATCCAAAACTAACGTGAGTATATGACTTTTAACGAAAATACTAGGGTAAAAATACCTGCTATACTTCACTTTGTGCGTTTAGGATATGAATACATTTCATTAAAGAATTTAGTTCGTGATGAACAGACAAATATTTTTACCGAAATTTTCAATAAAAGCATTTCAAAAATAAATGACGGAATAGAACCCAATGAAGTCAAACGATTACTTCAAGATATTTCTTTGCTATTGGATAACGAAGATTTAGGACAAGCATTTTATCAAAAACTAACAGCCAAATCTGGAAATATATTAATAGACTTTGAAAATTTTGAAAATAATACTTTCAATGTTGTAACCGAACTAACTTACAAAAACGGAGACGAAGAATTTAGACCCGATATAATTTTACTCATTAACGGAATGCCTTTGGCTTTCGTTGAAGTAAAAAAACCGAATAACAAAGATGGTGTATTAGATGAAAGACATAGAATAAATACTCGTTTTCAAAACAAGAAATTCAGAAAGTTTGTAAACATTACGCAGTTAATGGTTTTCTCAAATAATATGAAGTATGATGATTCAGAAATCGAACCAATACAAGGTGCTTTTTATGCAACACCGTCTTACTTCAAACCAATATTTAATTATTTTCGAGAGGAACAGAGTTTAGATTTAGCAACTTTATTACTTCCCGAAGACGATGAGCTAGAAAATTTTATTTTAAAAGACAATAATCTTGTTTCAATAAAACATTCTCCAGAGTTTATAACCAACAAAGACCCGAACAATCCCACAAATACCGTTTCGACTTCTTTGTTCAGTAAAGACCGTTTAAAATTTATACTTCGCTATACTATTGCATATGTGAAGGAAGAAAAAGGTTTAGAGAAACACATTATGCGTTATCCTCAAATTTTTGCAACCAAGGCTATCGAAAATACCATTGAAAGCAATATTAAAAAAGGGATAATTTGGCATACGCAAGGATCGGGTAAAACTGCCCTAGCCTATTACAATGTTCAATATTTAACTGATTATTTTCAAAGTAAATCCATTATTCCAAAATTTTATTTTATTGTTGATAGACTGGATTTAATGGTGCAAGCCAAACGTGAATTTACAAGCCGTGGTTTAACTGTGCATACTGTAAATTCAAGAGAAGAGTTTGTAAAAGACATCAAAAACCAAAGTGCTATTCACAATCTGACTGGTAAACGTGAAATTACAGTTGTAAATATTCAAAAGTTCAGCGAAGAATCGAGTATTGTTACCCAAAAAGATTATGATATAAACATACAACGAGTTTATTTTCTCGATGAGGTACATAGAAGTTACAACCCAAACGGTAGTTTTTTGGGGAACCTTAAAAATTCTGACCTAAACGCTATAACTATTGGTTTGACTGGTACGCCATTAATCAGCAATAATCTATATTCTAAAGCCATTTTTGGCGATTATATACACAAATATTATTACAACGCTTCTATTGCTGACGGTTACACATTAAAACTCATTCGTGAGGAAATAGAAACCAATTACAAAATCATTTTAGAAGAAACGCTAAAAAGTATCGAAGTGCTTCAAGGCGATACCGATAGAAAATTGCTTTACGCTCACGAAACATTTGTAGAACCGTTATTGGATTATATTGTTAGCGATTTTGAAAACAGCCGTTTTACGTTTGCAGACAATTCTATTGGCGGAATGGTCGTTTGCGACAGTAAACTACAAGCCGAAAAGCTCTATGAAATATTTATCGACAAATATGCAGATAAATCTAAAATTATAGATTTTGAACAACTTGGAATGGTTGCAGAGCCACCTAGCGAAAATTATGGTAATTCCAGAAATGATAAGTATAAAGTAAAAAAAGCATCACTAATACTTCACGATGCAGGAACTAAACAAGACAGAGAAAAAGCCGTTGAAGATTTCAAAAACGGAAAGATAGATTTGATTTTTGTTTACAATATGTTGCTTACTGGCTTTGATGCCAAACGATTAAAGAAATTGTATTTAGGTAGAGTGATTAAAAATCATAATCTATTACAAACACTTACACGAGTAAACCGACCGTACAAAGATTTTAGATATGGCTTTGTGGTCGATTTTGCAGACATAAGTAAAGAATTTGATGCTACAAACAAAGCCTATTTTGAAGAATTACAATCGGAGCTGGGAGACGAAATGGAGCATTACACCAATCTATTCAAATCTAAAGAAGAAATTGAAGCCGAGATTAGAGAAATAAAAGAAACACTATTTCATTTTGATACTCGAAACGCTGAAATTTTTTCGCAACAAATTAGCGAAATCAAAGACCGTCAGCAAGTATTAGAAATTGTCAAAGCATTGGGCAACGCCAAAAATCTGTACAATCTGATTCGGTTTTTTGGTCATTTTGATTTACTCGAAAAAATCGACTTTAAAAAACTAACGCAACTATACACCGAAGCATCAAATCATTTGGCATTGCTGAATACTAAAGAAGCATTAGAAAACAATATTGATACCACTAATTTGTTGAATGTGGCTCTGGAGAATGTAATGTTCTTGTTCCGTAAAATTTCGGAAGAAGAATTGGTAATTGCTGACCAGTTGAAAGATACGCTACGCAAAACTAGAGAAGCGTTAGCCAATAATTTCGACAAGAAAGACCCTGAATTTGTTACGTTATATGATGAATTGAAACGCTTATTTAACAAAAAGAATTTAGATGAAATTACGCAAGACGAAATGAAACAAAACATCGGAGCATTGAATCTTATTTTTGATAAAGTAAGTGAATTGAACCGTAAAAATAATTTATTGAAAGCAAAATACGAAAGCGATGCCAAATACTGCCGAATTCACAAACGAATTGTAGAACGTGGCGGAATTACAAACCGTGAAAGCGAATTGTTTGAAGCCTTACAAGGCATAAAATCCAAAGCAGACGATAAAGTATTGCAAAACAGCAAGTTGCTTAATAACGAAAGTTATTTTGATTCGTTAATGATGCAATTAACTTTAAATCAGTTTGTTAATATTAATAAAATAAAACTAGATGATACGTCTTCGGATTTTATTAATCATCTGGTAGTAAGAGAATATATGAATGAATCTCAAGGAAAATTGCAATGGTAACTATTGAATTTGAAAATAAAACCAAACTACTCATAGACAGTCTCAAAGGCGTTTGTGCATCGTATGGACTTGGAAACGATGGGAATGAATTTAAAATCATTACTCAAGTTTTCTTGTATAAATTTATGAATGATAAATTTACGCACGAAGTAAAAAAAATAGATGCTAGCCTAAAATCGGCAGTTAGTTGGGAAAAAGAAATTGAGAAATATTCAGACGGAGAATATAAAATGTTGCTCAAACAATTAGGAGCAGATACGGCTCGATTACGAAAAGACCATTATATTTCGTATCTATTTGACAAGCAAAATCAACCCGAGTTTGCCAAAACTTTTGATGATACGCTCCGAGATATTGCAATAACCAATAACGATATTTTCTCTGTAAAAACCGAAGGCGGTTCAAAAATAACCTTGTTCGATAGAGTAAGCGAGTTTATTACAGATACTTCCAAAAGAGACGATTTTTGCAGAGCTATTATAAATAAACTAATTGGGTTTAGTTTTGAAGAAATTTTCAATCAAAAATATGATTTTTTTGCAACCGTATTCGAGTATCTTATAAAAGATTACAACAAAGACGGTGGCGGAAAATATGCCGAATATTACACACCTCACGCAGTAGCCAAAATAATGGCTGCAATTTTGGTAGATAAAAATGCCAAAATTAACGATGTTACTTGCTATGATCCAAGTGCAGGTTCTGGAACGCTATTAATGAATTTGGCTCACGCAATTGGCGAAGAAAAATGTACCATTTACTCGCAAGACGTTTCGCAAAAATCGAGTAGTTTGTTGAGACTGAATTTAATTTTGAACAATCTAGTACATTCCATACAAAACGTAGTGCAAGGCGATACAATGCTAAATCCGTTTCATAAAGACGAGAACGATAAACTACTAGAGTTTGATTACATTGTATCGAACCCGCCCTTTAAACTTGATTTTGAGGATATTAGAGAAAATTTAACTAATAAAACAAACAACGAACGCTTTTTTGCAGGAATACCCAATGTGCCGAAAGCCAAGAAAGAAAGCAGGTCTATTTATTTAATGTTTTTGCAACACATCATGTTTTCGCTTTCTAAAAAAGGGAAAGCTGCTATTGTGGTACCAACTGGATTTATCACGGCACAAAGTGGTATAGAACGCAAGATTCGTGAGCAAATGGTAGAGCGCAAAATGTTACGTGGTGTGGTAAGTATGCCGAGTAATATTTTTGCAACTACAGGAACCAACGTTTCTATATTATTTTTGGATAAAGAGAACAGCAAAGGCGATATTGTCCTGATGGACGCTTC
>JANPDC010000111.1:0-6159 GCA_031431275.1 Bacteroidota bacterium | reverse complement strand
ATTTCGTTTAAAATTTGTATGTTCTGGTGCTGGTTCTTTTCGTGAAGTCGAAACCCATATTGATGCCCTTTGCCTTTTTTGGCGTGGGCATCAGCTAACTGGAGGTTTTCAATAGCAATTATTTGAGAATAAAGATTGTTTAATCGTTTCATGCCTTTGATTTTACTGGTCGCTTTCTTGACTAATTTAGAATACTAACAACCGTCTTTTAATTGTATTTTTTTGCTGTGATAGCAAGGTCTGTGATGGTAATAAAAATAACTTAACATAGGTGGGAGCTGACATTCGAATTCGTGTTCCAATTATCGTAGTCGTTGTACGAAAAACCGCCACCCGAAGGAGAACTACAGCAACAACATCACACAACCCTCATTATTACGCTTTTACAAAATAACTTTTGTACAGGTCTAAAAATTGTGTTCCTGCATACTTTGCCTTTTCTGAACTTTCAAAGCAAAGGCGGGAGCCGACAGCCGAAGTCGCGCGCCAATCAGCGAAGTCGTAGTACGAAAAACCGCCACCCGAAGGAGAACCCATTGTAAACCAAGGATAGTATTTGTCCCACTTTCCATTTTCCCAATCAGGTGTCCAATCGCCATTAATGGCTTTGGCGATTATAACCAGTTTAGCGTGGTCAATCATTGCCTGTCTGTCGGACTCTGGAAAGAATTCAAAGTTTGGAATGATTGTTTCTGCATCTAGGCTTAAAGCCGTGCAAGCGTCTTGAAATGTTTTGATGTCTGTGTACATTGTTTATGAATTAAGGGTTAAAAAATCTTTGTAAATGTCTAGGAATAAATTTCCAGCGTATTTTGCCAAGTCCGAAGATTTAAAGCAAAGGCGGGAGCCGACACTCGAACCCGTGCGCCAACCATCGTAGACGAGGAACGAAAAACCGCCACCCGAAGGAGAACCCATGACGAACCAAGGCACATATTTACGTTCATTGCTATTGCTCCAGTCTGGAGTCCAACATTCATTAAATGATTTAACTATCATTTTTAACTTACGATAGGCAATTTCTTCAGGTTCTAATCCTTCACATTCGTCATCGAAATGTGCCTGATTTGTATTGTGATCTAAAAGTACATCTTCAAAAGTTTTGATGCGTTCTTTGATGTCGAGCGGAATTGGTTTAAAAGTTACGACTCCTGTACTTTCGTCATATTTGTCGATGACGTGCCCTTTCGGGGCTTTGATTGTTAATGTTTCCATTGTTTATAGTTGTTTAATTATTTATACTCGTTTTCGTAATATTTGCCATTTATGTAGGTGGCTAAATGTGCCTGACCTATTTTACTTTTTTGCAGGTATTGTAAGTATTTAGGAATAGAAATGAAAAGTTTTATTTTGGTTTCATCTTTAAGTGTTTTAAATGCTTTTTCGGCGTGAAATTTTGCAATTTTATGATCGTATATTTTCCACAGTGACTCAAAGGATAAATCGGGTTCACCAATAGTAATTTCAAATAGTTTCTTGTCAAACTTCCATTCTTTTATAATTTGTTCTTTGTATGGGAAATTTCCGTCTTTAAACAACCAGATCAATTGCTTTTCTGTTAAGCCCATTTTTAGGAATTTAACCTCTGTTATAATGCCGTTTAAATCATATTTAAAAATCCAAACTGACTCTCGTGTTAAGGCTCTTAAAGTGTAAGTGGTGAGTTGTTCCATATCATGCTAATTTTTGGTTTAAGTCGTTTTGGAGTCCCAGAGCAGCGTTTTCTGTGAAAGTATCGTTGATAAAAACAAATGATATATTTATTAGTTCTTCAAGATAATGTGCTTCAAAATATTCTAATTTTAGGCTTATTTTTTGCTTTGAATTAAATAAATCAATTTTAGATTCCCAATCAATATAAAGTTTAGTTACTCTAATTTTTACTTTATCTAAAATACTTTTGGAAACTCTTATTTTACGAGTATATAGAAGTTCTGGACTTAAATTGCCAAAAATCTCTACTAATAATTGCAATTGCTTTATTGATACTTTGATTGTTATTGTTTTCATCTGCATTCTGTTATTGGTTCGGTTAATAATTTGCCACAATCTTCGCAAACTTCTACTGTCGTCTCGCAGGTCACGCAACTGTGAATTACTTTTAAATACACTATGTTATGCGCACAAACTTCGGTTATTGAATAAATATCTTCTGTAATATCGTCCACTAGTATATAGCCTTTGTGCTTTTGTCTCGGTTTCAAATCTCTACAATTTCAATAGTTACAGTATCTTGATCATAATTGGTAATCACTTCTTCGACTAGGTACGTTTTTTTATGAAGTATTACATATTCTTGGCGAATTGGCAAGTATTTACTTTGTACTACAATTTCTTTTTCGTTTCTTGGTTTGAATATTATTGTTATCATAATTATTTATATTTATGTCCAACAATTCCGTTGAACGCTGTTATTATTTTTTCTATTTCGATGTCATCTAACTTTCGTAATGGCTTTTTGACTGGCGATTTTTCGCTTTGCAAAAAGTTTGATAATCTCTCCAAGTCTGGCATTTCTTTCCCTTGCACCATTGTGGTCCATTGTGCATTGTACATTCTTGAAAACAATACTTTACGCTTTTTTGGATTTGGAGCGGTTTTGGTAAAAAATCCCCAGTTTTCTTTTTTTTGTGCAACGGGTTCTTTTTCTGAAGCAAAATAGTTGTCTATTGGCGAACCCGAGCCTTCGTATGATGTTGGTTTAGTTGCTGTCATCTTTATTATTTTTTGAAATTGGACTAATTTGAGAAAATAAAATAGTTAGTAAAAACCACCATCCTGAATGGTTTAAAACAAAAACTACATATCCTGTAAAAGCAATAATTATAATTAAAAAAATGTAGTAAATGAGGATTGTTAAATTATTCATCTTTAGTCGTTAAAAATTATGTAATCTAAATCTTTGTAGTTATAAATTTGCTTGTTTCCAATTTTACAACCTCGGTCTAGTATTTCTTGATATTGGTCTATTCTGCCAATTTTGTAGGCACATAGCGTCAAACCAGTAATACATAGTATTAAAAAAATAAGTAATTTCATTGTTTTAATTTTTAGTATTTTACACCACAAAAAGGGCAAAAATCGTGGGTAACAAATGATTTATATTCTTTTTTTATAACCTCTCCGTTTCTCTTTGTGTGGTTAAATCCAACTTCAATTCTTTGACCTGTTAAATCTTCTTTGTCAGGCTCATTTTGTATTCTTCGCCTAATTGTTGAACAATCAAATCTTACATAATTTGCATTCTCGTTTTTAATAATATTTTCTCTAATGTTATCTAAGCATTTACACATATTAATTTGTTTTTAAAATTAGTTCCCGATACAGGATTCGAACCTGTATGTTGATTGCATGGAAATAATCCGAAATCAAGGAGTTAACATTACTCAAATCGGGAGACCACAAACTACCTTGAAAAGTTTTGTTTGCACCGAATGTGCCAAAGTATTAGCAGTTCAATCATAAATTTTAGGACTTTCATTATACGGTGAACCTAAATTCTACTTTTCGAGTTCGGTTGTCACCTATATCGATATGCTTGTAACCCATTACGTAAGTGCTTCCTTTTGTTTTATTTTGAGCGTCTTGAATAATATCCATTCCTTCGTCAAATTCAGGACTATTAAAATCTTTTCGCATTTGGTTTAATTGAATGATTCGCCCAGGATTAAGCATTCCAGTCTTAAAATTAGGACGTAAAAAGAACTTCACGGCTTTGCTTAACTTCTGGGCGTTTTCATCGCTCTCGTCGCCTGAAAGTGCTGTTAAATAATTCATGATTTTTTGAACTCCTGCAGTTTCAGTTCCGTCAAATGATATCCCAGCATTATAACCAATGGTTATGCTACATAATCCATCAGGATTTGTAACGGTGTGGCTGTCTTGGTCTAATTTTTCTACTCCATAAATAGTTGCTTTTAGGTCAATGTAACCGCTTAAATCTTTAAAAATAGTTGCTACTGCGGTTTCCATATCTGTATGGCGAAGTGCTAGTGCATCAATATTTTTATCTAAAAATTCAACGCCAATCTGCTTGAGTGCAATAATGTCATTTTGGCGTTTGTCTTTTGCCAATTTGTTTTGCTCTTTAATTTTGTTTGAGAGCGTGGCTAATTGTTCTGGAGTTAAATCGTTTATATCGATTTCTGGTTTTTCTAGTGTTTCTGTGCTCATTGTATTTAAAATTATTGGGTTATGTACTTCAATGTTATTCGTATTCATTTTTAAAAGGATTTGCGTTTAGTAAATGATAATTGTAATCGGCGATTTTTTTTAGTGATTCTTTTAGTTTCAATTCAATTATGCTCGAAACTGGTCTTTCTTCAGCAAAAGGGTTCGTTTTCATGTGCAGTAATTGAAATCGTTCTTGATTGATCATAATTCTTTCGCCAGTTGTAAATGTTTGCTTTATTTGGCTGCAATACTGCAAGGCTGTAAACAAAAATGCAATTCTTTCGTCGATGGCTTCGTTAGTTATAGTCTTCATAATCGATTTGTTCTAATTTGGTTTTTAGTTCCCGTAAATCTTTTTCGATGTATGGTCGGGCTTCGTGTTCTGGTGAATTTTCTTGTAGCCATTTTTCGAGTTCTGCGATGCGTTCTAGGAGTGCTTGTTTAGTTGGCATAAATTTTTCGTTTAGTAATCATTTGTAAAAAATCATCGTTGTTGTTTAGTTCATCTATCATTGATTTTGGATAGATTGTGAAAATTTGTATTACAAAACCTCTATAATAGTCGAGACTGTGCATGTTTTTTGGCAAGTGTGGAATCGCATCTAAAAAACTTTTTTGCATTTTAGAATATTCCATCATAAACCATTTGTTTACTTTGGTGTTTGCCAATAGTTGTTGTACTTTGCTTGGTGTGTCGCCGTACTTTTCGCACCAATTCCAGTAGGTGTTAAATAGTCCATCATCGTAGTCATCGCTAGTGATTTGTAGGTAGTCAATGATTTGGTTTTTGATTGTTGTTTTTGTTGTGTTCATATTATTGTATTTTAAGTTCGAAATCTGCTGCTCCTTTTGCCCATATTACAAATGGTTCTTTATCACCTCCAAGGCGTGATAAACACATTGCCTTGTAACCTTCTACTCGGATTTTTACATCCGCATCATACTTTACAAATCGTGCCAGTGAACCTTCTGGGTTCTTGCCGTCGGCGTGGCTTATAAATATGATCAACTTGTTATGAAATTCTTCTTTAAACGTCTTGTACTCTTTTTTGTTTAATCCCGAAAACTGCAAACTATCAATGATGATGATATCGGCGGACTTCTTTCGCCTTAGTCTTACTTTCAATTCTTCGATGCTCTCACGGTTGGCAATTAGAAATTTACTTTTTACTTCTTGCATATTTTGCGTTACAACCGCTTTCTGAAATGATTTTCTTGCACCTTCTTCGAGCGTATCGTAAAGTACCTTTCCAGATTGTGTTAGTTCTTTGGCGAGTTGTAGAGCGAAAGCAGTTTTACCGTTAAAACTTTCACCCCAAATGATCCAAATGCCGCTTCGTTCTGGTTTGCCTAATAACTTATTAAATTCGGAAGTGAGTTGCAATTCGTCGAATTTCATTTTGGTTAATTCATCAACCGAAACCGCTCGTTTAATCGTCATTCTTTTTGTTTTTGTAAGCGTGGATTTTTCTTTTTACACGGCGTAAATCTTGTTCGCAATCGGCAAATATTTCTTTGATTTCTTTAGGGTTTTCAATGCCGTTAGCGATGCATATTTGAGTAACATCGGTAAAGTTCACACCTTTCAACTCAATGAATTTTCGGCCAATACGAGAGTTAATTTCCTTGTAACCTTTTCGGTTTAGTTTGATGCCTTTTGCAATTCGTTTCGATAAGTGATCCGTCGCGCACATTACAATACCGCAATGATCTTCCAGACGGTTATACAAAGTGATAAAAAAGTACAAAACGGTATCTGGTAATTTGTCGGCTTCGTCAAGAATGATAAGCGGGTTTTCTTGCGATTTAAGTTTCTTTACAATTTCATTCATCATTTCGGCAACTGTGAAACCGCTTGAGTCGATTTTCATTGATGCTAATAGTTGCACTAAAAACTCTTTGCGGTTCCAATATTCGGCACAACTCAATAAATAAGCGTTTTTGTGGTCCTGTATGTAAAGTTCAAAAGTCTTAGACTTACCAGAA
>JANPDC010000110.1:0-7776 GCA_031431275.1 Bacteroidota bacterium | reverse complement strand
GGAACGGGTTGAACGACTGAAAACGTGTGGTGGGAATTGATGTTTTGACTGATGGATAGTTCTGAGAATCGGGTCATGGTTTCGCCATCGATTACGATGGTTGTTTTGGTGCTTAATGCCATAGTATTTTTATTTTTAGGGTTAAGATTCTTGTTATAAATAATTTATAATGTAAATGTAAACAAAAAATTGTGGAATTAAAATAAAATAACTACTATTGCAGTATGGGGTGGTGCCCATAGTGCTTATGTAACCAAGTTTGATTGTACTAATTTGAACTTGGTTATTAAAAAAATTGTGAATAGTTTATTTGCGAAGTATCTAGCCATGATACTTATATTTTTTTAGAGGTCTGCTTGAAAAAGCAGACTTTTTTTATTTAATGCCTATTTCTTTTAATACCTAAAAGTTATCAAAAGATTTATTTTGCCACAGATTTAAAATATGAGAAGGATTTTTAAAGAAAATACCGAAATAATATTTGAAATTAGTGGCTAAAAATTGAATTAGGTTATTTAATGGACAAACGTATTTTATTTTTTAAAAGAGAAGAATACTTGTTTGATCAAGATTTTTTTCTCCAAAAGGTGTTTTTTTCTTTTTTAGACACAAAAAGACATGAAACAGGCATTGTTTCTGTTAATGAGTTTTTAAATTTGGGTTGACTAACTAAAAATTAAACTGGAGTGGCTGTTTTGTTATTTTGTTCATTTTGTGTATTTGATGGAAGCAGAAGCAATTGGTGTTTATTAGTTTGAATGGAGAATAATTTGTTGATTTTAGTCGTTTTAGAAAGTATTTTAGAAATTTTTAATTTGTTTTGGAGGTTTTTATTCTGGTTTAATCTTCAGTATGAATCAATTGATTTATGACAATTAACATGCTCATGCGTGAGTGATTGTAGCGGTATCCCACGCTTTTTTGCGTGGATTTAGCGAAAAGCAGGACACGACTGGAGTTTTTACGGAAGTGGTGGCACGCCCAAAATAATTAAATGAAAAAAGCGATGAATACTTCACCGCTTTTCCCAAAACAAACAAAACAAACTATATAATTAACCAAATTATTTATTGTATGGCATTGATGGCTGCAATCATTTGTGCCTCTGTGCCTAATGTTGTTTCTGCTAGTGTAAAAGTATAAACTCCACCTGCAACTGTTGTTACTGCTTTGGTGGCATAGCGCCATTGTGTTCCTTCTGCTGATGCGAAAATAACATGACAAATCAAACCAATTGGAATTTGACCATAGTGCTCACTAAATTGCATTGTTGTGGAGTTGTAGATATCGAATTTTGCTAATTGGTTATTTCCTTCGCCATCAACAGAAAGGTAAATGGCACAATTTGTACTGTTGTATCCTGCGGGAACTGCTGCTAGAATTTGAGTTTTTGGTCTTGGATCATTGTAGAAACGATCAATGTTACACCATCCAAAATTTCCAAAACTTGCGGTGTAGCCTGCTTGATTGAATCCAACGGCTCCTCCTTGAGTACCTCCAATTGGACTTCCAAGATCTCTTTTCCAAACAATGTTTTCTGGGTCTGCGGTTTCTCCTGCCCAAAATAGCATGGTGTTGTCGAGCGTTGTTGCAGATAGATTTGATGGAACAACTAATTGTATGGTTCCTGTAGATACTAATTGCACACCTCCTTGTGTTGCATTGACAAAGAATTCTCCTCCAGATTTTAGAATACTTTGGTTTCCATTTGCCATTAATCCCATTGTGGATTTGTTGGTGGCTAGCATGGTTCCTTTGTCGAAAATTTCTATGAATTTTACATCAATACTTCCTGTAACTGGATTTCCGTTTTTGGTCAAATTGTTTCCATTGATTTTGATTAAGACTCCTTTTGTTGAGGTCAAAGTTACTAATCCTGCTCCTGCAGTCATTGTGAAATTTTGTGTTTGATTTTGCAAGGCTACATTTCTAATATTTGCGAATTGTGCTTGTGTTGGGACAGGTGCATTGGTTTCGTTGAAGGCAGTTTCTATTTCTTTACTGCAACTTGCCATTGCGATTGATCCAAGAATTAAAATACTGATTTTGTTTAAATGATTTTTCATGATTTCTAAATTTTAAATTGTTTACTATTGATTTATGTTGTTACATCAATTTAGGTTTGATAGTGTTACCTTGAAAATCTTTTTATTTCGATTTACATATACATATCAAAAGGATTTTAAATTTGTTACCTCATTTTTTGTATTTTCGTTAAAATTTATTTTTATGGCTACAACAATTCATTTAGATCAAATGTATATCGATGGACTTGCTACTAACAATTCAGTGGTAATTCAATCTATTTACAAAAAATTTGTTCCAAAAGTTATTCATTACATAAAGAACAATTCTGGCGATGAAGATCAAGCACAAGATGTGGTTCAAGAAACTTTGATGACTATTTATAACCAAGCCAAAACAAAAGATTTGAAATTGAGTTGTCCTTTTGACGCCTACTTTTTTTTATTATGTAAAAGACGTTGGTTAAATGAAATTAAAAAGAAATCTGGCAAAGAGGTAACAATTGATGATGAAAAGATATATAAAGACGAATCAACGGTAGAACAAGTTCATGAAACCGAAATTTTTGAAGAAAAACAATCACTTTTTGATTTGATGTTCAAAAAACTTGGCGATAAATGTCAAGAAATTCTAAGAACTAGTTTCGAAACCAAAACCATGGAAGAGGTTGCTGAAAAGTTGAATATCACTTATGCTTATGCGAGAAAGAAAAAATCGCTTTGTACGGGGGAATTAACACAGTTGATTCAGGAATCGAGTCAATACAAATCTTTAAAAAAATAAAGTCATGCAAGAGGAATTATATCAATTATTCGAAAATTATATCAACAACGAACTCACTTCAAAAGAAAGGATTGAATTAGAAACACAATTCGAAGACGATGCTGAATTGAAAGAAAAATTCGATTTGTATATGGAAACGAATACGCATTTGTCACATAAATTTTCTGTTGAAACAAAGAATTTTAAGGAAAACCTAAAAAATATCGCTAAAGAAAATGGTTCAAAAAAGAAATCAAAAACGGTACTCTTTAAACCGTGGTATTTTATGGTGGCTGCCTCCATCGCTTTGTTTTTTGGTTTGCTGTATATCAATCAACCCATTGCAAAATATGAGGATTACAACCAACACGAAAACATTAACATGGTGGAGCGTGGCGATGTTATTAAAAGTTTGAAACTGGCACAAGATGCTTTCAATTCAAAGAATTACAAAGAAGCCATTACACATTTTGAAGTCGTTTTAAAAGAGTATCCAAGACCCGAAGTGAAATATTTTTACGCTATTTCTTTGTTAGAAGATAACCGTTTTGTTGATTCTGAAACTATTTTAAAGGAACTTTCAACAGGGAAAACGGTGTATAACAATACAGCAACTTGGTATTTGGCCTTATCAAAACTAAAGCAACAAAAACCTGAAGAATGTATAAAGATTCTTAAAACTATTCCAACTGATTACGAAGATTACGATCAGGTTTTGAAATTATTGAAAGAAGCTCAATAAAGTTTATTTAAACCTAAAAAAGATTCACAAAGCGACAAAGTTTTGTGAATCTTTCTTTTTGATGTAGTTTTGCACCCTAAAACTGTACCTAAATCTCAACCTTTTTTAACCTTTTTAATCTTGATTTTTACCGACACACATACTCATTTGTATTCAGAAGAATTTAATGATGATAGACCCCAAATGATTCAGCGAGCAATCGATTTGGGTGTTTCACGATTTTTTATACCTGCTATTGATTCAAATTGTACGGAATTAATATATGATTTAGAAAAACAATTTCCAGAAAATATTTTTTTGATGATGGGTTTACATCCTTGTTATGTCAAAGAAAATTATCTCGAAGAATTGCAACATGTAGAAACCGAGTTGTCTAAACGCAAGTTTCTTGCCATTGGCGAAATTGGTATTGATTTGTATTGGGATAAAACCACTTTAGAAATTCAAAAAAAGGCTTTTAGACATCAAATCCAGTTGGCTAAAAAGTATAAACTACCCATAAATATTCATTGTAGAGATGCATTCGATGAAATTTTCGAAGTGCTAGAAACAGAAAAATCTGAAGATTTATTTGGAATTTTTCATTGTTTCTCTGGAACTCTTGAGCAAGCACAACAAGCCATTTCTTTGAATATGAAACTGGGTATTGGCGGCGTTGTAACGTTTAAAAACGGAAAAATAGATCAATTTCTGAATCAAATCGACATCAAAAACATTGTTCTTGAAACCGATTCGCCCTATTTAGCACCGATTCCTTTTCGAGGAAAGCGCAATGAAAGTGCCTATGTTTTGAATGTCGCACAAAAATTATCCGAAATTTATAATCTTCCGTTATCAGAAGTTGCAAAGATTACAACTCAAAACTCAAAAGATGTTTTTGGGATTTAACGTCAAATTATTATAAATTTGTCAAAAATTTAGTTCATTTGTTTTTTAATTTTAAGCCTTTGTCAAAAAAATAAGAATATAAATAAAACAAACATGAATTTCACAAATTTTCACGAATTTGATATTGAAATGGTGTTTTATAGAAAAATTATTTTTAAAAAAATTATATCGAATTTGTGAAAATTTGTGAAGTTCGTGTCAAACTTTGTTACCCTAAATAATTACTGTTTTTTAATTACATAAAAATAAAATGCAAAAATTCGATGCTATTCGACCTTTTTACGATGCCGAAATAAACGATGCCATTCGTTCTTCCATAAATCATCCAATGCTTAAAGCCGTAATGAATTTTACGTTTCCAGAGCAAGATGATGCTGTTTGGAAAGAACAATTGTTGCGGACATATTCCATTCGAGATTTTCAATGTAATTTTATTTACCAATCTGTTCAACAAGTTCTGAAACGATCTTCAGATGGATTAACGACTTCGGGTTTTGAAAAGTTGCAAAAAAACACTGCCTATCTTTTTATATCCAATCATCGAGACATTATTTTAGATACTTCGTTATTAAATGCAGCACTTTTTGAGCATGGATTGGTGATGACGGCGTCTGCGATTGGCGATAATTTAGTCAAAAGATCTTTCATGAATATTTTGGCAAAACTCAACAGAAATTTCTTGGTGCAACGGGGTTTGTCACCTCGCGAAATGTTGCAAAGTTCTAAATTGATGTCAGAATATATTGGGCAATTGTTACTTCGTGAGAATCGTTCGGTTTGGATAGCACAACGCGAAGGTAGAACCAAAGACGGAAACGATGTTACCAATCCAGGAGTTTTAAAAATGTTGGCGATGGGTAATGCGGACCAAAGTTTGATAAAATACCTCAAAAATTTAAAAATAGTTCCAGTTTCAATTTCCTATGAATATGACCCAACAGATGCTTCTAAAATGCCACAACTCATTGCCGAAGCAAATAATGAAACGTATGTAAAAGAAAAAAACGAAGACTTTTTGACTATTCTGCGAGGAATTATGGGTCAGAAAAAGCACATTCATATTCATATTGGAGATGTTTTAGATTCGGAAATCGACAAAATCGGAGTAGAATTCGAGAATCATAACAAACAAATTCAAGCTTTGGCTCAAGTTGTTGATGAATCTGTTTTAAAAAATTACAAACTTTGGCCTACAAATTATATTGCTTTTGATATTCTATACAAGACCAATCAATTTGAAAATCAATATTCTGAAAGTGAAAAATCGCTTTTTGAACGACGTTTAGAAATGAAAATCGATGAGGATAACCCAATTGCTTTAGAAAATTTCTTGAATATGTATGCAAATCCTGTAGTCAATAAATTAAAAATACAAGATGCAGAAAAAATCTAAAATTTTACTAATTTATACTGGTGGGACCATTGGAATGATGAAAAATTTCGAAACTGGTGCTCTCAAAGCATTCAATTTTAGTAAACTATTGCAAAAAATTCCTGAGTTGAAACAATTAGACTGCGAAATCGAAACCATTTCTTTCGAGACTCCAATTGATTCCTCAAATATGAATCCAGATCAATGGGTTTTAATTGCCAATATAATCGAAGAAAATTACGAAACTTTTGACGGGTTTGTGGTCCTTCATGGTTCTGATACCATGTCATACTCAGCGTCCGCATTGAGTTTTATGTTAGAAAATTTATCAAAACCTGTAATATTAACGGGTTCACAATTACCGATAGGAGACTTGCGAACCGATGCTAAAGAAAATTTAATTACTGCCATTCAAATTGCTTCTCTAAAACATCAAAACAAATCTGTTGTCGCCGAAGTAGGATTGTATTTTGAGTATAAATTGTATCGAGGAAATCGAACTACGAAAATAAATGCAGAACATTTCAATGCTTTTTTGTCGCCAAACTATCCTCAATTAGTAGAATCTGGAGTTCATTTAAAATTAAATTCAGATTTTTTTCTTGCAAAACCTAGCAATAAAAAATTACAAGTTCATAAAAAATTAGATAGCAATGTGGTTGTTATTAAAATGTTTCCAGGCATTAGTGAAGCGGTTTTAGAGGCTATTTTTAACATTCCAAATCTCAAAGGTGTTGTTCTAGAAACCTATGGTGCAGGAAATGCTCCAAACAATGAATGGTTTATTACTCTATTGCAAAAAGCCATCGAAAAAGGATTACACATCATAAATGTTACTCAATGTTCTGGTGGAAGTGTGAGCATGGGCGATTACGAAACGAGTACCTCAATGAAAAAAATTGGAGTAATTTCTGGAAAAGACATCACAACTGAGGCCGCAATCACTAAATTAATGTACTTGATTGGACAAAATGTTGCCTCCAATGTTTTTAAAACCGTTTTTGAAACTCCAATTAGAGGAGAAATGTCGTAAATAAGCATCAATAAATTTTATTTAATGATAAATTTTTGAGTTATTTGCAATCCACAAAAAGAGAGGTGGCCGAGTGGCTGAAGGCGCACGCTTGGAAAGCGTGTATATGGCAACATATCGAGGGTTCGAATCCCTTTCTCTCTGCTAATGTATCTTTAAGCCCTTTATGTAAGGGCTTATTTTTTTGGGGCATATATTGGGGCATTTAAACATGTAACTTTTTTAAGTTATATTTCTGTATTAAATTTTTAAATGATGAAGTGGTTTAAACTTATTTGATTTAAGCGAAAAATAAGAATTTTTGTTTTCAAATTTGTAAGCCAAGTCACTTGCTCAGCATTACTTCTTGGAAAATAATCTTTCATAATTATTTGGTATTAATAGGTTAAACACTACCACACGAATACATATATTGTGCCGAAAAAACCTACGGACCGTTAACTAAAAGATAAATATTTGGTAAAAGAATCTTAATCCTAATCGAATGTATCTGGCAACGGTTGTGTTGTTGCTACCAACAATCATTCGGTTGCCTTCAACGGTGGTACCGTTGCCTCCAACAATCATGGCGTTGCCTTCAACGCTCACGGCGTTGCCACCAACAGTAATGTTGTTGCCTGTAACAATGAGTGCGTTGCCTCCAACAATTACAGCGTTGCCTAGAACATTGATGTCGTTGGCAATAACAAACCTGCCGTTGCCCTCAATAATGGTTGAGTTGATAAAAATTTCAAATTTGAAACGCTAATTTTTAGATTCTAAAATTGTATTTACTGTCACTTTGAGTGATCCCGCTTTCGGGCGGGATTGTATTGGAGTTGCTACCTTTGATAGGACAAAAATAGTTCGCCCAATTACCATTAACTTTACAAGATGGAAAATCAAAAAAGGAATTACAGTTTAGAGTTTAAATTAAAAGCAGTAGAATTAAGTAACCAGCGGGGAAGTTTATCC
>JANPDC010000109.1:0-2100 GCA_031431275.1 Bacteroidota bacterium | reverse complement strand
ATTTGGAACTGCAATTGATTTAGATTGGATTCCAAGATATATTATTTTGGACAAAACAGGAAAAATTATTATTTACAGAGCAATAGAAACTGATTTTGAAAAAGTGAGTGATGCATTGAAATCTACTAAATAAAAAATATTACATCGATTTATAAAATAAAAATGAGAAAAAAAATTGTTGCAGGAAACTGGAAAATGAATAAAAACTCCGAAGAAACGGAAGATTTAATCAATGAATTAATTGCTAAAATCCCAACTGATTCTGAAGTCCAAGTTTTTATTGCACCAACATTTGTGAATTTAGCATCTGCAGTAGATCATTTGGAATTTACAAATATTAGCGTTGCAGCACAAAACATGCATGCATCAGAGAATGGTGCATTTACTGGAGAGATTTCTGCTGATATGCTAAAAAGTATTGGCGTAAACACAGTAATTCTTGGGCACTCAGAACGTCGTGCGATTTTTCATGAAACAGATTCAATGATTTCTTTCAAGGTTGATACGGCTTTGAGACATGAAATGAAAGTAATTTTTTGTTTTGGCGAAGAATTGAAAGACCGTCAAGACAAACAACATTTTAATGTTGTAGAAAACCAATTGCGAGATGGATTATTTCAAATCGATAAAGACTCTTGGTCAAATATAATTTTAGCCTACGAGCCAGTTTGGGCGATTGGTACAGGAGAAACTGCTAGCCCAGAACAAGTCCAAGAAATGCATGAATTTATTCGTGAAACGGTTCGAAAAGGATTTGGAAGTGAAATTGCTGATGATCTTTCGATTCTTTATGGTGGTAGCGTTAAACCAGACAATGCAAGAGAGATCTTTTCTAAACCAGATGTTGATGGAGGATTAATTGGAGGTGCTGCGTTGAAGTCAGATGATTTTGTAACAATTGTTACGGCTGTTTAATTTTATTATAATTTTTATTCTCAATTAGTTTCATGAAATTAAGCAAAATACTTCTTTCACTATTTTCTTTTTTTTCATTACTATCTGTTTTGGGTGTTTTTATACATAATGATTATATATTCTTAGTTTCAAAAACTTGCGTTTTCCCATGTATTTTATTTTATTATTTTGATAAAATGCAAAAGTTGAATTATTTATTTATTGTTGTTTTATTAATTTTTTACATCGTAGATATACTTTTAATTTTAGATATAAAAAATCTTATATTTTATTTAGCACTCCTGCTAAATATTAATCATGTTATAATTTTAGGCTATTCAATTAAAAATATTGAAAAGAAAAAAATCGATTCTAATCTTTTTACTTTTACATTGTTCATGTTTTTATTAGGCGGTTTTATTCAGTATTTAATTTTTGATTTGATTAAAACTCAAAATATTGTCATTGCGTATTCAATATTTATTTCTGGAATTATAGTAGCTTTTTTTAATTCTATTTCCCTTTACAATTATTTAAACAGAAATAGTTATGTACATTTTTATTTTGGTTTTGGTTGTTTGAGTATTGCACTAATGTATGCTTGTTATGATATTTATAGATACGTCTATTATTTAGATGTTTTAAAGATTTTAAGTTTAATATTTAAGGTTGCTTCGTATTATTTATTTATTAAGTTCATGCTTGCAAATGAAAAATTAGAAATTAAGAGAACTTCAACTCAATAAATTTTAATAGTAACTGCAAATAAAAAACCCAGTCATTAAAACTGGGTTTCTCAATAAGTAAGAAGTAAATTGTTGTTGATAAAACGTTTATTTTACTTTGTTAAGTACTGCTTTGAAGGCTACAGGATGATTCATAGCTAAATCTGCAAGAACTTTACGGTTCAATTCGATGTTGTGCTTTTTCACTTTACCCATAAACTGTGAATAAGACATTCCTTCTAAACGAGCTCCAGCGTTAATACGTTGAATCCATAAAGCACGGAAGTTTCTTTTATTCACTTTTCTATCACGGTAAGCGTAGCACATTGCTTTCTCTACCGCGTTTTTAGCAACCGTCCAAACGTTTTTACGACGACCAAAGAAACCTTTGGCTTGCTTCATTATTTTTTTTCTTCGTGCTCTTTTAGCAACTGAGTTTACCGATCTTGGCATAATTTTGATGTGTTTTTGTAGTAAGGCG
>JANPDC010000108.1:0-68741 GCA_031431275.1 Bacteroidota bacterium | reverse complement strand
GAAAAACTATTCGATTTTAGTAAAAATGCACATTCACGAGGAATTTCAGTTATTATTGCTGGTGCTGGTGGCGCAGCTCATTTGCCTGGAATGGTAGCCTCAATGTCGCCGTTGCCTGTAATTGGTGTTCCTGTAAAATCTAGTAATTCTATTGATGGTTGGGATTCCATTTTGTCAATTCTCCAAATGCCTGGTGGCGTTCCTGTTGCGACTGTTGCGCTGAACGGAGCGAAAAATGCGGGAATTCTCGCTGCTCAAATCATAGGAACTTCTGATAAATGTGTTTTAGACAAAATCATACTATATAAAGAAGGGTTGAAAGATACTGTTAATAAATCATCAGAAAATTTAAAAAAATAAAAAATCAAACCATTAAGGAGTTAAGTTTCGTTAAGTTTTATAGTCTTAATTCCTTAATGGTTTAAAATAAAAACATATTATCATAATGAATATTTTATCCAAAAAATTCCAAACCAAACACGATACTGCTCCATTTTCTCAAATAAAAATTGAAGATTACAATCCAGCATTTATCGAAAACATTCAATCTGCAAGAGCCGAAATTGATGCGATTACAAATAATTCCGAAAATCCAACTTTCGAAAACACTATAGAAGCACTTGAATTTTCTGGAGATGCTCTAGACAGACTATCTTCTATTTTCTTTAATCTAAATTCGGCAGAAACCAGTGACGAAATGCAAAAAATTGCGCAAGAAGTTACGCCTTTGTTGACTGAATTTGGAAATGACATTACGTTAAACGAAAATTTATTCAAACGAATTAAATTGGTTTATGAACAAAAAAATTCCTTGAATCTAACTCAAGAGCAAAACACTTTATTGAATAAAAAATTCAAAAGTTTTTCGAGAAACGGTGCGCTTTTATCTGATGAAAAAAAAATAAAATTACGTGAAATCGATGCTGAATTGGCGAAACTAAAACTTACGTATGGTGAAAATATTTTAGCAGAAACCAACAACTATCAATTACATATTACCAACGAAAGTGATTTAAAAGGTTTACCCGAAGGAGCCATCGAAGCATCGAAATCATTGGCTAAAAGTAAAAATCTAGAAGGTTACATTTTTACTTTAGATATGCCAAGTTACTTGCCGTTTATGACTTATCTCGAGAATCAAAAATTACGAAAAGAAATGGCAATTGCAGCAGGAAAAAAAGCATTTCAAAGTAATGAGTTTGATAATCAAGAAATTACATTAAAAATTGCAAAATTACGTTTCGAACGTGCAAATTTATTGGGTTACAAAACTCATTCTGACTTTGTTCTAGAAGAACGAATGGCTCAAAATCCCGAAAAAGTTAAATCGTTTTTAAATGATTTATTAGTAAAAGCAAAACCTGCGGCTGAAAGAGAATTTGATGAATTATCTGCATTTGCAAAAGAATTAGACGGAATTGACCAACTCCAAAAATGGGATTCGGCTTATTATTCTGAAAAATTAAAGCAAAAACTTTTCAATTTAGATGACGAAAAATTAAAACCCTATTTTCAATTAGAAAAAGTTTTAGAAGGTGCTTTTACGATTGCTAATAAATTATTTGGTTTGTCATTTGTAGAAGTTTTCGATATTGACAAATACCATGATGAAGTCACAACCTACGAAGTTAAAGATGAATTTGGCGTTTTAGTTTCGATCTTTTATGCTGATTTTTTTCCAAGGAAAGGCAAACGAAATGGTGCTTGGATGACGAGTTTCAAGTCGCAATATATTAAAGACGGATTCAATGAACGTCCACATGTTTCTAATGTTTGTAATTTTACAAAACCAACCGAAACAAAACCTTCCTTATTAACTTTTAATGAAGTTACGACTTTGTTTCATGAATTTGGTCATGGTTTACATGGCATGTTGGCCAACACCGTTTATCCAAGTTTGTCTGGAACATCGGTTTTTTGGGATTTTGTAGAGTTGCCAAGTCAAGTCATGGAAAACTGGTGTTACGAACCCGAAGCCTTAGCCATTTTTGCCAAACATTACCAAACTGGCGAAGTAATTCCGCAAGAATATGTCGAAAAAATCAAGGAATCTGCTAGTTTTCAAGAAGGAATGGCAACTTTACGACAATTGAGTTTCGGTTTGCTTGACATGGCTTTTCATAGCAATGATCCATCTGAAATATCTGATATAAAAGCATTTGAAAAATCAATTTTTGAAACCACCACGTTGTTTCCAGATGTTGCTGAAAATTGCATGTCGGTTTCATTTTCTCATATTTTTAATGGCGGATATTCATCAGGATATTACAGTTACAAATGGGCTGAAGTTCTTGATGCTGATGCATTTGCATTTTTTCAAGAAAAAGGCATTTTTGATAAAGAAACTGCAACAAAATTTAAGGAAAACGTGCTTTCAAAAGGCGGAACAGAATTACCAATGGAATTATATAAACGTTTCCGCGGACAAGAACCAACACCAAATGCTTTGTTAAAACGTGCTGGATTGTTAGTATAAGAAAATGAAAAAACAATTCAAAAAACTGTTTTATTTATCAATTTTAGGGTTATTAATTTTCTCAAGTTGTAAAAAACAAAAATTGATTAATCATTACGATGAGATTAATCATTACAGTATTGATAATGAAAGTGCAAATAAATTTGATGATGTAAAAAGGTTTAATGAGATATTTACGAATGTTTATTCTCATAAATTGAATTTTTACACCTTTGAAAAAGAGCTAATTTCTTTTGGTTATAAAAAGAACAAATTAAACATTGAAAAAGTTAGAGAAGTTGATGAATTTTTATCAAATAATATATACTACGAAAGTCATCTCACAGCTTGTATTCCTTCTTACAGGGATATCGTTGTTTTAAAAAAAAGAAATAAAATTGTTGGAATTATAAAGATTTGTTTTGAATGCTCAATGATCGATAAATATGGTGAAATCAAAACATCATTAGTAGAAAATGATATTGATGAATCCTATTTTAGTAATTTTGATAGTCTGTACAAAATATTACATAATAAAGATTTTAAAAATACCATTTATTCTAATCCTAAGAACAAAAATATCCAATAGAAAAAATAAAACATACAAAGCCAAGAAGAAAACGTGTTGGTTAATTAAAAATTCACTGAAATTTTCTATTCGCATAGTGACTTAACTTACATGAATTTTCATTTTTGTAAATTTTAATCTATCACAATACATAAAACTAAATCTCAACCAATAAGACAATTTAAATAAAACTATGGAAACATTAAACGAAATCGACTGGAAAACAATAATCACTGAAATTGTGTTACCACATTTAGGAACATTGACGCTTTATATTATAGGTTTTTGTGTTTTGGGTTTTATTTTAGGATTAATTTATACTATTCTATTATGGAAAAAAAATATTTTTGTTCGCCAGCAAAAATATTATAATTGGTTTGTAAAACTATATGTTCCAGCCTTGATATTTGTGTTTTTATATTTTGCTGTGAATTTTGCATTCATTTATGGTGCAAAAAGCATCATCAAAGACGAAGAATCGAAAGTTGTGAATGAAATTTATGAAGTTTCTGTAAATCAAATATTCAAAAACCCAGAAGAACGAAAAGCCTTTATTCAAAAACTGCAAACCAGCAGTGCTACTTTTCAAAAACTTGGTAAAGAAATAACCAGCATTGCTATCGAAGAAATTTCAGAAAATAATACAGGAATTGGTTTTGTCGATTCTGGAAAAAATAAATTAACGAGTTTTATTGTTAATAAATATCATAATAATTTATACGCTGCCACACTATATGGTTTGAATGTTGCTGCAGGATCTAAAATGAAAACTCGCGAAATGACACTCGAGGAAGTTACTACTTTGGTCACAGTTTTGAATACCATTGAACCAGAAAAGATTGAAACTTCAGTTAAATCTAAACTAACCGAATTAGTAGATGGAATAATAACCTCAAAAATAAATGGATTTGCTAAAACTACTTTATTTATTTTTTTGCTTGTAATTTTTATTCCTGTTCTAGAATGGCTAATTTATGGTTGGTATATGAAACGAAAGGTTGAAAAGAATAAAATTTTAAATCAATAATAAAATTTACTTAACTCTTCCAAAACAATAGAAATTAATTTTCTATTTCTTATTAACACTATCTTTTTTGATCAAAGGTATATTGACAGGTGTTACTCCATCTTCGTAAATTGTTTCTTCTAGATCTTCTGATTTTCTTCCTAATTTTATTTTTGGTATTTCTTGAGAACCTGTAATTTTGAGAGGAATACCAATAATTCCAAGTGGAGGAAGTCCAATTCTCATTTTTAGATTTAATTTACCATCAAGACTCGTCTGTCCTTCAAAACGTAATCTAAAACCGGCCACTTTAATTTTAAATCGCTCAATTGTAATGAGGTTATTTTTTATCGTAGATTTAATTTCAATTTTTGAAACATCTGGATCTTTGATACTTGGGCTCTCTATTTTTTTCGAAACAACATTCAAAAGTTTAAATCCTTTCATTTTAACGTTTTTTACAGAAAGGATTCCAGCACCTTCGAGCGAAGGTAAAACTGGACTCATTTTATTGTTTAATACTCCTTTCAAAGCATAATCAAGAGATACAATTCCTTCGGCACTTTTTGCAGAAGTTACTATTTCTTTGAACATTTTTATTTCGTTATAAGCACGTTTAATATCAAAATCTGTAGCAAGAATTTTATACTCAAATTGTGCTTTTTGTGAGCCTTCATTTCTATAAAAAATATCCATATTTGCAGTTGCTCCAATAATTCCGATTGTTCCATTTGATAATTTCAAACTTCCATTTTGAATAGCTAATCCACCTTTCAAATTATCAATTATAAGGTCATCGTATTTTATTTTTTGAACATTTGCTTGAATAATTACATTTAGATTAGTTGGAACTTCCACAACTCCAACTTTTTCTACTTTTTGTTGCTTTTTTTCTACTTTTAAATCAACATTTTGAGGCATAAACTCATTCACATCTAAATAATCAGAATTTAAACTAAAATTTCCTTTAATAGTCTGGTTTTTAGATAAAACAAAATTTATTACATTTTCAAGATAACCATTCATTTGCATTTTTGATTGGCCATAGCGACCTGTAAAATTTGCAAAATTCATTTTATCTTGATTAAAAGTAAAAAGACCATTTTCAATTAGAAAAGGCTTTGGCAAATAGTGAGTCGTAGTTTGAATATTTTTCAATTCTAAAGTTCCACTATTTTTCAATCTTTGGTAATTTCCATTTGTAGCATCGCTCTGTTTACCTGCTAAATTCAAATCTGCTTTTATAAAACCCTGAACAGATAGTCCTTTTTGAGAAAAAACTTTATAGATTTTAGCGACGTTTAACGTTCCTTTTGCCTTTACATCATAAAGGATATCATCAAAATTCGTAAAAGATGCATTAACTGCAAAAGGTTGATTTTCAAAAGTAAAACTTGCTGGTGATAATTTGATTGTCAAAGATTTAAAAGATTCCGAAGCGCAGTCTAATGTTGAATTGATGGATAGATTTTGAATTGGTTTTGGATAATATGGCGTTTTGATAAGTCCGTTCATTAAAATAAATTTGCCTTTGGTTATAGGAAACTTTCTTTCATCAACATTATAATTTCCTTTAGAAACAAGATCAACATCAAGATTACCCGCTAATTTATAATTTGGAATTTGAAGCGCATCATTCAATAATTTCAAATTTATTTTTGATTTTATTTTAGTTTCTATTTGCAATTTTTTTCCAAATCCAGTTGATTTTAAAATTGCACTTAATTTGTTATTGTTCACTTTAAAATATAACGAATCCAGACGAATTTTTAATTGATTAATATCTAAATTCGGAAGTTTAGTGTCTAAATTGAGGAAAATATTCTCAATAGGATAGGGTGATTTTTCATGTTTGATATAGCCATCACGAACTTTAATATTAAAATCTACCTCAGGACTTTTTTTCAAGGAAGCAATATATTTACCTTTCAAAGTAAAGAAAGCATCTGTTTTTCCTTTCATTTTTGTCTGATTCATCCAAGTAACATATTCTGCGGGCAATGCAGTAAATAAATCCTCTAAATTACTATTTTCAGTTTTGAGGTTAAAATCCATTTGATACCCATTTGAAAGGAAATCAAAAAAGCCATTGAACTCGACTGGCAGTTTGTTGATGATCAAGTCATTTTTTTCAAAAATAAATGAAAGTGAACTGGTATTTATTTTTGTAATTAAATCAGCTTTGATTTTTTTATTCTTTAAGTACTCTTTGCTATCAAAAATAAAACTCAAACTATCAATTTCAGCAGTCGTTTTCAAATTGAAATTTTCTTTTAGCAAATCACCTTTTCCTTTGTAATTAAAACCTTTACCTTCAATTTTCATTTTAGTTGAAGCATCATTATAGACTAAATGACTGTTGTTTATTTGAATGTTTTTTAGTTGCAAAGAAGCCGCACTTTTTTCTGTAGATTTCGCTGTGTCTTTTGATTTGTAAATATTATAATTTGCAATTCCGTTTTTATTAACCTGAATGTTAATAGCAGCATTGTCTAAATAAATTTTATCTATTTGAGTTTGACTTCCAAAAAAAACACTGTAAACATTTATTCCAAAAGAAATTTCTTTTGCATTCACAAGAGATTGATTTTGAAACGGAATAGAGCCATTTAAACTAAACTCATTTAAGGTTAGAGTCAACGAAGGAAAATGTTTGAAAAAAGACAAACTAGAGTCATTGAAATTCAATTTGCCCTCTAGATTTTCATTTGCCAATACTTTAACTTCTTTAGTCACGGTGTCTGCAAAAACAAAAGGCAAAATTATCAACAATAGCAACGAAGCAATTATTGTAATTCCAAAGATTTTTAGAAATTTGAATAGTGTTTTTTTAGTTAAAGCCATGAGATTACTATAATTTCTTACAAATGTATAAAATTATTATTTTATGATTTACTTTATATAAACTCAAAACCTACCTTTATATTTTATTTAAGTAAATTTTAATTCAAAAAAAATTGAATCTTTCGATAGGCATTTAATATCATTTGTTATGTGCATAGTCCTAGAAAGACTTTTCAATGAGGAATGAAAGGTTTTGAATCAACTACTCCATTTCTTTAGTTTCTATTTTTTTTCTGATTTCTTGCAATACAAAAACATAGTCTGATTGTTTTTTGACGAAATCCCTTTCAGAAACATCAATTACCAAAATATTTATGTTTTGTTGTGATTTTATATAATCTAAGTAACCTTGGTTTATTTTTTCAAGATATTCTGCCGGAATTTCTTGCTCATAATTCCGACCTCGTTTTTTGATATTTTGCAATAATCTTTCCGTATTTTGATAAAGATAAATATACAGATCAGGCTTTGGCATTTCTTTATAAATGATATCAAACAAAGTTTTATATAATCTAAACTCATCTTCGTGCAAAGTAACTTTTGCAAAAATTAAAGATTTAAAAATATGATAATCGGCGATAATAAAATCTTTAAACAAATCAAATTGTGCCAAATCATCTGACAATTGCTGATATCGATCAGCCAGAAAAGACATTTCTAAAGGAAAAGCATATCGATTTTGATCTTTGTAGAATTTTGGTAAAAAAGGATTATCTGCAAAACGTTCTAAAACGGTTTTGGCATTAAAATCTTCAGCAATTTTGTTTGCTAATGTAGTTTTTCCAGCACCAATATTTCCTTCAATAGCGATATAATTAAAATTCTGAAGTTTAATATTTTTTAAGGGTAATTGAATGTAATGCAATATTTTACATTCGCTTTTGTCAACACAATCAGCAATCAACTCTAATGTTGTTTTGTTTAATACAGCATGTTTCCAATTCAGACCTAAATCTTTTAAAGGCAAAAGCACAAACAATCGATCTTGCATGAGTTGATGAGGAACAATCAAATTTTCAGTTTCAATTTGTTCTTCGTTGTAGTAAATGATATCAATGTCAATAATTCGAGGTTGATACTCATTAGATTCTAGTTTTTTTCGACCTAATTCTTTTTCAATCTTTAAAATTTTCGATAAAATTTTTTGTGCTGATTTTGCCGTATGAATTAAAATATTACAATTAAAAAACAAATCACTACTAAAACCCCAAGATGGCGTTTCATAAACAGGTGAAATTTTTATGACAGTTCCAACGTCATTATGAATTTTTTCAATTGCCAACTTGATGTTATCCAGACGAATGCCTAAATTACTTCCTAATGATAAAACAACTTGATTTTGAATCTTCATACATTTACAAATTAACTAAAAAGAAAGTTAAGATTACAAAAAAATCATCATTCTGTTGAAAACTATTTGCACTATTTTATACTAAAACTGCATTTTAAAAAGTTAAATAGTATTAGGTCTTGATTTATAAAGTGTTAAATTTGTATTTCATTATTATTTTATATCTGTCATAAAAATTATTAAAAAACGCATCATGTTTAAAAAAATTCTAAAAATAGTTGGTGTTTTATTTTTACTCATAATTGCTTCATTATTTGCAATTCCGTATTTTTTCAGTGATCAAATCAAAGCGAAAATTGCTGATGCCATTAACGAAAAAGTCGATGCAAAAGTTTCTTTTGCTGATGCTGATGTGAGTTTATTCAAAAATTTTCCAAATGCAAATGTAAGATTAGAAAAATTACTCATCATCAACAAAGCACCTTTTGAGGGTGATACATTAATTTCATTGGGAGAATTAAATCTCAAAATGTCTATTAAAGAATTGTTTAAAGGCAAAGGCGAAGGAATGAATATTGAAGGCATTACTTCATCTAACGGAAAAATAAATATTCTTTTCAATAAAGACGGAATTGGCAATTTTGATATTGCGTTGAAAGATAATAAACCAAAAGAAGCTGGAAAAAGTGATCCTTTATCATTAAAAATTCAGAATTATGCGATTCAGAATTTTCGATTCAAATATTTCGATGAACGCTCAAAAATTAAAATGATTATTGATAGTTTAGATCATGAAGGTACTGGAGATTTTGTGGCTTCTAAATTAGATTTGAATACCAAGACCAAAGCAAAAATATCTTTAGACATGGATAAAGTCAATTACATGAATAATATTCGCTTGACTTTAGACGCTATATTAGGAATTGATCTCGATAAAAAGAAATATTCGTTTAAAGAAAACAAGGCCAAAATAAATGAATTGCCATTAGAATTCGATGGCTTTATTGCACTTGTAGAGGCTGGACAAGAATATGATTTGAAATTTAAAACACCAACCTCATCATTTAAAAATTTTTTAGGTCTCATTCCATCTGCTTATGCTTCTAAATTAGATGGCGTAAAAACCAGTGGCGATTTCTCAGTAGTAGGTTTTGCAAAAGGAATTCAAAGCAAGACTTCGGTTCCAAAATTTAATGTTGCAATTGCCTCAAATAATGCTAGTTTTCAGTATCCGAATTTGCCAAAATCGGTTCAAAAAATTGTAATTGACACCAAAATTATCAACGAAACAGGCGTTGCTAACGATACTTATGTAAATTTAGATAAACTTTCGTTTCAAATTGATCAAGATGTGTTTTCGGGTCATGCCAATTTCAGAAATCTAACTCAAAACGCATTGGTAGATGCCGCAATGAAAGGAACTATCAATCTTGCAAATTTATCGCAAGCCTATCCAATAAAACTAAAAATTCCGTTAACCGGAGTTTTAAAGGCCGATGTTACCACAAAATTTGACATGCAATCTGTAACAAATAGCCAATATGCAAACATCAACAATGCTGGAACTATGAGTTTAACTGGTTTTAAATATGTTGATGAAAACAAAAAAACGATGACTATTTCTCAGGCATTAGTACAATTTAATCCGAGTAAAGTCAATCTTCAAAAATTTGATGCAACAACTGGAAAAAGTGATATTAGTGTTTTTGGAGTTTTAGAAAATTTCTATGGATTTATGTTCAAAAACCAAGAACTGAAAGGAAATTTCAATATGAGTTCCAAGCAAATTGCAGCCTCTGATTTCATGACCACTGCCAGCAAATCGACTTCCTCCACTGATACTAAAACTGCAATATCGGGAAAAAAAGCCGATGCCATGAAGATTCCTGCTTTTTTAAATTGCACTTTGACTGCAAAAGCAAACACTGTTTTGTATGATAATTTGGTACTGAAAGATGTATCTGGCAAACTGATTGTAAAAGACCAAAAAATCACCATGCAAAACGTAAAAACTTCTATTTTTGGTGGGACAATTGGGTTGAATGGCGATGTTTCCACAAAAGGAAAAGTTCCTGTTTTCAATATGAATTTAGGTCTAAATAAAGTGGACATTGCTCAATCATTCACACAATTAGAAATGCTGAAAAAAATTGCGCCAATTGCCGGAATAATTAACGGAAAATTGAATTCAACCATAAAATTAAACGGAAATCTTGATGGCACAATGAAACCAGATTTAAAATCACTTTCGGGAGATTTGTTAGGTCAAATGCTTTCAACAACCGTAAACCCAACTAATTCAACTCTGTTGACTTCATTGAATTCTAATTTTAAATTTATAGATTTAAAAAAACTCAATCTAAATGACATCAAAGCCGTTTTGTCGTTCAAAGACGGAAAAGTAAACGTGAAACCTTTTGATCTTAAATACCAAGATATAAAAGCAACAATTGGCGGTTCGCATGGTTTTGATCAAAACATGAATTATGATTTGAAACTGAATGTTCCTGCAAAATATCTTGGTAACGAACTTGGAGCTTTATTTGCAAAATTATCGCCCGCTGATGCCGCAAAACTTGAAAATATTCCAATTACAGGTTTAATGACTGGGAACTTTTCAAGTCCAAAAATATCAACTGACATGAAAGGGGCTATTACAAATTTAACAAATCAGTTAGTAAAACAACAAAAAGAAAAACTAATTTCGAAAGGAACTTCTGCGCTAGGAGATTTGATAAACAAGAATAAAAAACCTGGCGATACTACAAAAACCAAAGTTCCTGTTTCAAACGAAGAGGTAAAAAACAAAGCCAAAGATTTATTAGATGGTTTGTTTAAGAAAAAATAGCAATCTTTAAATTGCATTAATAAAACTAAATTTGGTGTTTTATTTCTGATTTAATTACTCAATCAACTCTATGTAAAAGCGGACATTGGGAAATAATCTGTTACAATATTTGTTAAAGTAACAATGATGATTTTTGTATGTTTTTTAAATTTTATAAATCTTTGACAAAATAAAAATTAGCAATTTTTGAATTAGTTTAATTTCTTCTTACAAGAAATTTAATAAAACACACATTTATAATCTCAAAGTTAGACTTTATCTGATTTATAATTTTAAAAACTACGATTGTAAATAAAATCAAAAAAGCCATCCACAAAAGTGGAAAGCTTTTCATCGGTCTAACTACTAAACCGCGCTACGAGTTACAAATTCGTAGCAAAACAACACAACTATCATAATTCCTTTTCGGGAAATATTTTGGGCAAAAAAGGTTTCTATTTCTAGAAACCTTTTTGTTATTTAGACAGCAGTCTAAATTTAGCGGTCTGGACGGGACTCGAACCCGCGACCCCGTGCGTGACAGGCACGTATTCTAACCAACTGAACTACCAAACCTTCGCTTATTGCGGTTGCAAAGATACAACTACTTTTTAGTTTCACAAGTGTTTTGTTAACTATTTTTAATATATTTTTTAAAACTTATCCAAAGTTTTGTTTTTCAACTAAATAAGTAGTTAATATTTTTTCAAAACTTTCGTCAACTGCAACAGGAACGTATTTTATTTTGTTTTGCGCACAAGTTAAACTCAATTTCTTAAAATAATCCTCTACTTGTTTTTTATATTCTATCTTGACGTTATCAGCAAAAATATTTATTTCTTCACCCGATTCTAAATCAATAAACTTTCGAGGTGCATTGTCAAAACTAAAATTTATTTCAGTTTTTTTATCAATTACATGAAATAAAACAACTCTATGCTTGTTATGTTTTAAATGCTGCAATGCAGTAAAAAGTTTTTCTTGATCTCCAATTTGAAACATATCAGTAAACAAAACGATCATAGATCTTCGATGTATCTTTTCTGCTACTTGATGTAAAAACGTAATGGTATCAGTAGTTTTTTGAGGCTTTTGATTTTCTAATAAATTTTCTAATTGATTCAGAATCATTCTGTGATGACGGTCAGAACCTTTTTCTGGAGCATAATATTCATAAACATCAGAAAACAAACTAAGCCCCACTGCATCACGCTGTTTTTTTAGTAAATTCATCAAAACTGCAGATGCAAGAACAGAAAACCCAATTTTATTTTGATAGAAATTCTCGTTATCTTTTAGTTTTGGATAATGCATGGAGGATGAATTATCAATAATCAAATGACATCGTAAATTGGTCTCTTCTTCATATTTTTTAGTATATAGTCGATCTGTTTTCGCAAAAAGTTTCCAATCAATATGTTTGGTGCTTTCTCCAACGTTATACAATTTATGTTCAGCGAATTCTGCTGAAAAACCATGAAATGGGGATTTGTGCATTCCAGATATAAAACCTTCAACGATTTGATTCGCTAATAATTCCAGATGCTGAAAACTTGATATTTTTTCTATTTGAGATTCAATCTTCATGCCTCAAAAGTAAGAAAAAATAGTAAACATCGAATAACAAAAACTGTGAAATTTAATTCCGTTTATCTTCGCCCCAAAGAAGTTTTTTACGCAATGTTTTCAAAAAGGTTTCTTTGTGAATTTCGACCATATTGATTTGGAAAGGAGTTTTTCTAATAGTCAAAACCGAATTATTATCAACTGTAGCAATTCGTGAATCAAGCGAAACTAAATATTGATTTTCTCGACCCGAAACTTTCAATTCTACAACCGTATCATCTGTAATCACAAGCGGTCTTGCATTGAGATTGTGAGGAGCAATGGGAGTTATTACTAAACTTTTTACATCTGGCGTCAAAACAGGACCGCCACAACTCAAAGAATACCCTGTGGAGCCAGTTGGAGTGGAAACAATGAGTCCATCTGCCCAGTAATTGTTGAGGTATTCGCCATCAAGTGCGGTTTCAATGGTAATCATTGAAGTAGTATCTTTTCTAGAAACTGTAATTTCGTTTAAAGCAAAATTGATGTTTTCGATTTCTTGATTTGGAGTGGAACAAGTAATACTCAATAAAGTTCTTGGTGAAATACTGTATTTTTTTTCAAGAACTAATTGCAAAAATTCTTGAATATTATCTTGAGGAACTGTCGCTAAAAACCCCAATCGACCAGCGTTAATGCCCAGTATTGGAATTCCAGAATCACGAACAAATGTAGCAGCACGCAAAATAGTTCCATCTCCACCAATGCTCAAAAAAACATCAAAACTTGCATCGAGTTCTTTGTAGGATGAAAATGTTTTATATTCTTTTTTTAGAATTTCTTCTTTGTATAAAATTTCAAGAAACTTTTCTTCAATAACTAATTCAATTTTATTTTCATTAAAAAACACAAAAATATCTCGAATAATTGGTCTTGTGTCATTCTGATAATATTGTCCGTAGATGGCTATTTTCATATAAAAGTTTTAGATTTTAGATTTTAGATTCCTTTTAAATCTAAAAATCTAATGTTTCTATATAGATAAGTACTTGTCAAGATAATCTGAACGTTCTTTTAGAATATCTAAATAATCATCTTCTTGATGATCTGATATAATTTCATAATCGTAACGGCGAAAACTTTGAAGAATTTCGTTCATCTCACCAATATTAATTTTCAAAGTGATTTCTACTTTATATGCGTTGGCATCAGAAACAAAAATCCCAAGTAATTTCCCGTTATTACTTTCGACAATTTGAGTAATTTGACTCATCGAATAATCTAGAGTTCCCTTTCGAAGTACAATAATTCCGCCTTGTTCTCTCAAGAAAGGTGTTTCATAGAAATTTTTTATCATTGAATCGGCTTCATAATAGCCTTTGTAGTTATTTTCAGCATCTAATACCGGAACTATAGTCGTGTTATTTTTAGCAAAAACTTCAAGAACATCAAGCAAAATCATACTTTCACGAACAAAAAAACCTTCTAGTGCAAACTTGAAATCTAGTATTTTTTTAGCTGAATCTAAATTTTCTGCTTCATCAGCAGAAATGTTACCAATGAAAACGTCTTGCTCTAAAACAGGGAAATGAGAAAAGTTCGACTCCTCAAAAAAACTTTGAACATCCAAAAGGATTTCGCTGCTTTTCAGTGCTTTATAGTCGTTGGCGATATAATTAGTAATTTCTGTCATAATAAAAACAATAAATACAATGCAAAATAATCAAATTTAAACAAATACTCCTAAAAATTACTTTGTATTTTTGTGAGCAAATTTACTATATTATTCATCAAAAAGCATTCCAATGACAAAATTAAGTGTAAATATCAACAAAATTGCAACTTTGCGAAACGCTCGAGGCGGAAATGTTCCTAATTTATTAAAAGTTGCAACAGATATTCAGCAATTTGGCGCACACGGAATCACAATTCATCCAAGACCAGATGAGCGACATATTCGTTACCAAGATGCAAGAGATTTAAAAGCAATTGTGTACACAGAATATAACATTGAAGGTAATCCACTCGAAAAACCTTTTATTGATTTGGTTATGGAATGCAAACCAACACAAGTAACTTTGGTACCAGATGCGAACGACAATTTAACTTCAAATGCAGGTTGGAATACCAAAAAGCATAAAGATTTCTTAACAGAAATTGTTCAAGAATTTCAGAGAAACGGAATCAGAACTTCAATTTTTGTAGATCCCATTCTCGAAATGATTGAAGGCGCAAAAATTTGCGGAACAGATAGAATTGAATTATACACGGAGGTTTTTGCTCATCAATATGGTTTAGGAAATAAAAATGCTATTGAACCTTTTACTCAAAGTGCCATTTTGGCAAATGATTTGGGAATTGGAGTCAATGCTGGACACGATTTGAGTTTAGATAACATTCTTTTTTTCAAGCAAAATATTCCAAATTTATTAGAGGTTTCGATTGGTCACGCTTTAATTTCTGAAGCATTATATCTGGGTTTAGACAACGTAGTAAATATGTATTTGAATAAACTAGCCCCTTAACACCCAAAGGGGGAATTCCTAGTTTTGTAAATAAAAATTATAAACATCTTCTACGCTAAAAAATGCTACTTCACTCTAATATTTTATTTCCAATCGAGAGCGTTCCCCCTTCGGGGGCTAAAGAGCTTCTCATTCTTCATGGGTTTCTTGGAATGTCTGATAATTGGAAAACTTTAGCCACACAATATGCCTCAGAAGGTTTTGAGGTTCACGCCATTGATTTGCGAAATCATGGACGAAGTTTTCATTCTGATGATTTTAGTTATGAAATTATGGCACAAGATATTTTAGAATATTGTCAGGCAAATAAACTTTCGAACATTGATTTAATAGGGCATTCAATGGGTGGAAAAACAGCCATGTTGTTTGCTACAAAACATCCCGAAATAGTTGATAAATTAATAATTGCTGATATTGGTCCAAAATTTTATCCACAACACCATCAAACAATCTTGGCTGGATTAAATGCCGTTGATTTTTCAAAAAAACCAAGTCGAAATCAAGTCGATGAAATTGTAAAAGAATCTATTTCTGATTTTGGAACCAGACAATTCCTTTTAAAAAGTTTGTATTGGCAAACACCAGAACAATTGGCTTTTCGATTCAATCTCGAAGTTTTTAACAAAAAAATAGACGAAATAGGTAAAGCATTGCTATCAAAGAATATTTTTCGGAAACCAACTCTTTTTATTCGTGGTGGAAATTCTGATTATATTTTAGACGAAGATTCAAATGGAATAAAACAACATTTTCCTTTGGCAGTTTTAGAAACAATACCAAATGTTGGACATTGGCTTCATGCCGAAAATCCGCAACTCTTTTTCGAAATAACTTTAGCGTTTTTGAAAATGAGTTAAATAAAAAACTACCTTTAATTAAAATAAAAAAAATGAAAACCATCTATCGAATTCTCATAACAGCAGTACTTGTCATCATCATTTCTCATTTCATGAAAGGAAGCATTACATTACAAAACGGCATTCAAACCTCTATAATAGTTGCCGTAGTTTTAGGATTACTCAATGCAATTGTAAAACCAGTTCTAGTGTTTTTTACCTTTCCGATAACGATTGTTTCGCTTGGTCTTTTTCTTTTAGTAATCAATGCCGTAATTATTTTGTTGTGTTCTCATTTTGTGCCAGGATTCAAAGTCAATGGGTTTGTAACAGCATTAATTTTTAGTGTCATACTATCAATTTCACAATCCATCATGTACAGCATCACAGATAATAAAAAATAGAAAATCAGTTTTCAAAAAATGGTTTCATTTTTCAAATTCTAATAAAATAAATTTTACTTATTCGTTTTGAAAATAGTTGCAATAATTCTAAAAATTACCTATTTTTGCACCCAATTTTAGAAAATTTTATTAAAATGGATATCAGAAGAATAGCAATAAACGAAGTAACAGAAATCATAGAAATAAACGTTTTTCATTCAGACTACAAAGGTCAAGTTGCAAAACGAATCAACGAAAAAATGCCTTTGGCAACCGTGAAAGGTTTTCGTAAAGGAGCCGTGCCAAAAGACTTGGTAGCCAAACAATATGGTGGCGAAATCAAAAAAGAAGAAATCAAAAAAGTAGTAGATTTAGCACTCGAAAGATTCGTAACTTCAGAAAGAATGAACCTTTTGGGAACGCCATTAGCCATTGAGAAAGAAATTTTTAATTGGGATCAAGAAAATCTAACCTTTCAATACGAAATAGGATTAGCACCATTTTTTGCATTAGACCTTGATGCAAAAACCGATGTAATCAAATACAAAATCGTTGCAGACGACAAATTAATTGATGAACAAGTAACTCGAATTCAAAAACAATTCGGGACACTATCTCCAGCAGAAGAAATAGCAATTGACAGTGAAATTTCAGCAACATTCGTAAATGAAACTGCAGGAATCAACAAAAGCACACCATTCGAATTGTCAATTTTCAAAGACAAAGCCACAACAAATCTATTTTTAGGCAAAAAAGTGGGCGATATAGTTACAGTAAACACACTAGGATTATTCGAAGACGACCATAAATTAATGGATGTTTTTGAAGTACAACGCGAAATGGTTCATACATTAGCAGTCGATTTAACAGTAACCATTGAAACCGTCGATGCCGTAAATCAAGCAGAATTGAACCAAGAATTATTCGATAAACTTTTCGGAGAAGGAAAAGTAGCAACATTACCAGAGTTGAGAGCCAAAATAAAAGAAGATGCAGAAGCACAATTCGCACAATCATCAGAGCAAAAATTAACTGATGACGTCATCGGAAACTTAATCAAAAACACCAAATTCGATTTACCAAAAGACTTTTTGATAAAATGGTTACAAACTGCAGGTGAAAAAAACCTAACAAAAGCAGAAGCCGAAATCGAATACAATCGCTCAGAAAACGGTTTGCGTTTTCAGATGATCGAAGGACGAGCCATGGCACAAAGCGATATCAAAATCACTTTCGAGGATTTAAAAGCGTTCACAAGCAAAAATATACGTCAACAAATGGCTCAATTTGGTCAAGCCAATGCAACAGATGCAGAAGTAGAAGGAATCGTTGCACGAGTGTTATCAAACCAAGACGAAGTAAAACGTTTATCAGAGCAAGTAACAAAAGACAAATTGATGCAAACATTAGTCGAAAAAGCAAATCCAATTGAAAAAGAAGTAACTTATCAAGAATTTGTTAAAGAAATGTACGGAGAATAAATTTTCCAAAATATTATTATTATCTTTGAAGCGTCAGAAAAATATTTTTGGCGCTTTTTTGATTTGAAGCCAATCCAGCTATTCGTTTCAAGTTTTTCATTAACTCCTTTTTTTGTAAGTATCAAAAAGAGCTTCCGTTGGTCGCTTTTTTAATCCAACAAAAAACAGTCATTAATTTCAAAAACTTTCCACTACTATCTGGGCTAGAAAATTAAAAAAACAAAAAACTTACAACCAATAACATACAATAGTAAACCAAATATGAACTACGGAAAAGAATTTCAGAAATTTGCAACAAAACACCACGGAGTCAATGCAATGTATTACGACAAAATCGTAGGAGCAATGACACCAACAAACATGACACCATACATTATCGAAGAACGACAACTAAACGTTTCACAACTTGACGTGTTTTCAAGATTAATGATGGACAGAATCATATTTCTAGGAACAGGAATCGATGATCAAATTGCAAATATAGTACAAGCACAATTACTATTTCTAGAAAGTGCAGATGCTACAAAAGACATACAAATTTATCTAAACTCACCAGGCGGAAGCGTCTATGCAGGATTAGGAATTTATGACACCATGCAATACATCAAACCAGATGTAGCAACAATCTGCACAGGAATGGCAGCCTCAATGGGAGCCGTTTTGTTGTGCGCAGGAGCAGCAGGAAAGCGCTCGGCATTGCCACATTCAAGAGTAATGATACACCAACCATCGGGCGGAGCGCAAGGCGTAGCCACAGACATGGAAATCAACCTACGTGAAATGTTGAAACTAAAAGACGAATTATACAAAATAATATCACATCACTCAGGACAAACATTCGATAGAGTTCACAAAGATTCAGAACGCGATTATTGGATGATTGCCGACGAAGCAAAAGAATACGGAATGATTGATGAAGTGTTGAGAAGAAGTTAAATTTAGATTTCAGTTTTCAGTTTTCAGAAAGCAATCAAGCATCTGAAAACATAAAACTGCAATCTGCAATCTAAAAAGATGGCAAAAGAAAAATTAGAATGCTCTTTCTGCGGAAGAAAAAAACCCGAAACTAATTTATTGATCGCAGGAATCGATGCTCATATTTGTGATAAATGTATCGAACAAGCAAACGGAATTGTAGTTGAAGAACTAAAATCTAGTGGAAGAGTAAAATCATCCACCGATTTGATTCTCAAAAAGCCAAAAGAAATTCGTGCTTTTCTAGATCAATATGTTATTGGTCAAGACCAAACAAAAAAAGTAATGTCTGTGGCAGTTTACAACCATTACAAACGATTGATGCAACAAAACGACAATGACGAAGTAGAGATTGAAAAATCAAACATCATCATGGTTGGTCAAACCGGTACAGGAAAAACACTTGTTGCAAAATCAATCGCAAAAATGCTCGATGTTCCACTGGCGATTGTTGACGCAACAGTTTTAACAGAAGCAGGTTATGTTGGCGAAGATGTAGAAAGTATTTTAACACGATTATTGCAAGCCGCAGATTACGATGTTACAAAAGCAGAAAGAGGCATTGTTTTTATCGACGAAATAGACAAAATTGCTCGTAAAGGAGACAATCCATCAATAACTCGAGATGTTTCTGGCGAAGGAGTTCAGCAAGCCTTGCTAAAACTTTTAGAAGGAACAGTAGTAAATGTGCCACCAAAAGGCGGAAGAAAACATCCAGATCAGAAATTTGTTGAAGTCAATACTCAAAATATTTTATTTATTGCAGGTGGAGCCTTTGACGGAATCGATAGAGTAATATCAAAACGATTGAACCGCCAAGCCATGGGGTACAATTCTTCAAAAAACTCAGATAATATCGATAAAGAAAATTTATTACAATACATCATTCCAAAAGACATCAAAGATTTTGGTTTGATTCCAGAAATCATTGGTCGTTTGCCCGTTTTAACTCACATGGATCCTCTTGATCGTGAAACACTTCGTGCAATTTTAACCAAACCAAAAAATGCCTTAATCAAACAATACAAAAAGCTTTTTGCTATGGATCAAGTCGATTTTTCGATTTCAGACGAAGCATTAGATTTTATAGTAGAGAAAGCACTAGAATACAAACTTGGAGCAAGAGGTTTACGCTCGCTTTGTGAAGCCATTTTAACAGACGCCATGTATGAATTACCAACATCTGAAGATCGATTCCTTAGCATTGATAAAGATTATGCCATCGAAACCTTGAACAGAAATTTACTGAAACGTTTAGAGATCGCATCATAATTTACATTAAAATACAACAAGAAACTAAACAAGAAGATACATACTTTCTACATGGTTCTAAATCCAATCAATTTGATTTTCAAACACAAAATCGTTGTTAGAGAAATCAATAGTTTCAGATTTAGAACCATATTTTAGTATATCGTTAATCCCTTTTTCAAGCATTAATAAAGTAGAATATTTTCTGCTGACTGCAAACTGCTTATTATCTATCAAAAGTCTGAAAAAGAATTTTCCGCTTGACGATTTTGATTTTAAAAAAGTAGTTAATTCAAGATTATTTTTAAGAAATTCAATTTCGTTTTCACATTCAAACTGAAGTTCAAAACTAGAACTCGTAAAAATAGTTTTACCTTTTCTAGAAGTGAACTCATATTTATATTCGTCGTTAAATCTTTTTGTAATGACAAAAGTACTCATGAAAATTGTTGAAATTAGTTGCCCAAATAAACTAAAATTAATTCACTATTCAAAATCTATTCATAAATCACATCAAATACCGAAACCGCATTTCCGGCTTTCAAAACTCCTTTTTTTCCTTGCGAGGTTACGATCAATTGCTTTCCATCAGCAGAAAGTGCCATCCCAACAGGAAATTTTGAAACGGGTAATGTAAACAAAACCTTCATGTCGCTAGATTGTATCACAGAAATTTTACATTCATTATTGACACATGCAAAAATATACTTTCCATCTTGCGTGGCTTCTATAGTTCTTGCACCAATCCCAACATTTACAGATTGCCATTTATCATAGGTCAAGCACAATTTTGAATCTACAAAAGGCAGATCTAAAATTTCTTTAAGATTCGCTTTTTGAACCACACCAAACTTGTTAGAACTCGCAATGATCTCGCCATTGTTTATCAAAATATGACGTAAATTTAGTTTCATTCCGTTAACAGTTCCAAGATATTTAAAACCATCAGTTTGGATAATCGCAATTCCGTTTCCGCCCATTTTTGCAACTAAAATATATTTTGAATCTGGTGAAAAAACGGTTCCACGCAAACAATTTCCACATTCGTTGTCACGATCGATTTCTTTTCCGTCAGTAAAATTAAGTTTCATTTGATAATCAACAACAACATGGGAAGTATACTTAAATTCGTTGAAATTTCCGCTCGAAACATCAATAATACCCACCGTGTTATCGCCCCAATGCGTCACGGCAATATATTTGTTGTCTGGCGAACACGAAATCATTTTTGGCAATGGACCACTTGGCATCACACGAACAATTTCATCTGTTTCAGTATCAATTATTGCAACCGCAGATGGTGATGATGCATTTTCATCCCAATCGCGACGATAGTACGTCACCCAAAGATATTTACCATTGTGCGACAAACAACTTTCTACAGGTTTACCCATAAAATGATTAAACTCCTCTCGTTTTTGTTTAAATTCATAACCAAAAACAGTATTTTCGTTGTTTTTGAAAAGCAAATTATTTTCAGTTTTAAAAATATGTCGAATGACTTTACTTCTTTTTAAAGTTTTAGAATCAAAAACCACTGTAGTATAACCTTCTAATGAATTTACATAAAATTTAGATCCATCTTTCGAGTAAATTGCTGATTTTGGCGAATTGATTTCGGGTTCATATACATCTAACAATTCTAATGAATCTTTATCAATGGCTTGAATTCTCTGATGAAGTTTTAGTTCTTTAAATTTTCCAACAGCAATTATAGAATCTTTTTCTGGCTGAGCAGAATTTATTGCTAGTTTTTTAGGCTTTTTTGGCTTTGGATGTTCTGTTCTGAATAAACAAGACGATAGCGTTACTAGAATTAAAAATTGAAAGAGAAACTTCATAATTAAAATTTTCGACAAATGTAAAAATACTTTTTAATAGTTTCAGTAATGTTTTTTTTATTTGTGATAAACAAAAAGCAGGTATTAATTTTAAATTCCATAACGATGATAAAGAGAGCCCTACATTAAATCAAGAAAGCAAAAGAGTCTGTTTTTAATAAAATACCTAATAATAGGTATTTCCAGTGAAATAAAATAGTATAATTTTGTTTTGTTAACTTATAACCAATTAAATATGTTTTATCTCTACGGAACAAATTCAAGTAAAATCAATCAGCGTTTAAAGTTAAAAAACACAACTTGTAGTCATTGCGGCAGCAACAACAGTTTTAGTACGACTTCATATTCTAAATATTTTCATTTATTCTTCATTCCAATGTTTCCAATTGGTAAAAATCATTTTGCAGAATGCAGTCATTGCAAAAAAACATTTGCTGAAAAAGATTTTAGTCTCGAAATGAAAAAAAGTTTCATGTCAGAATCAAAAATTAATCCGATAAAAACTCCAATAATTCATCGATTTGGAATCATATTAATCCTTGGCTTTTCACTATTATTTATTTTCTTGATTTTGATATCTCTATTAGGAAAAGGTTCCAATAGTGAAATGTCAAATAATCCTAACAAAAACTTATTAGATCAAGACAAATCAAAAGTCACTCAAAATCCGACTTTTGAAAACGATTCTACCTCGTTTTATGTTAAAAAAGCTCTAGAACTAGATTTGACAGGAATAGATATATCTGGCTACAAATATCATTCTTCAATTAAAAATGACAAAGTTTTAGTTTTGGTTAAAGTCGATAATTTCAAAAAAATTGAAGCCGAATCAAGATATGTAGTTGTAGAAATTATAAAATATTGTTTAGAGGATAAACCTGGATATGAAAATAAAAAAATATACATCGGTATTGATGGAAAATGGAACATGTTAATGATCTCGACACCTCAAAAAGAAGATTTGGAAGGTAAATTTGCAAACGAAGATTTGCTTTTAGAATATTATCAAACTACGAAACAAAATAATTAATTTAAAAAATATAAAAGTATGGTACTATTTATTGAACACCGTTCTCACCATCACAAAACTATTAATTTACCAAATGAATGTTGCCCGTTGTGTGGCGAAAAAGGAAAGTTGAAATTGCATTTAATGCAAAAGTACCAACACATGATGGGACCATTGACGCCACTTCTAAAATATGGCGTTTTGGAATGTGATGCTTGCGATTCGACTATTCCTAATAAAAAATGGACTGATAGTTTTGATGCTATTTATAAAAAAGAAATTTCTCAAATAAAAACTCCTGCAAGAATGTGGCGCGGAATGTGGGTTTTACCTTTGGTATGTGTTGCACTAATTGGAATTATCAAAGTTGCTTCGGCTTTAGACTCTGGTCGAAAAAGCGATTATGAGTTAGAACAGATTCAAATGAAAAAAGATATTTTATCCATAAATGAAAAAAGTATTTTGTTTGGATCAAGTTTGGACTTAAAAACAAACGAGGAGGCAAAAACACCATTTAGAGTATACAAAATAGAAAAAATAAAAGGCGATACTGCTTTTATAAGTACATATTCAAATAAAAAATATCAATTTAATGATAGAATTGATTTACATATTTCTGATTTAGACAACTCCAAATTTAGTGAAACAACAATTCCATCAAGTTTAAAAACCATAAAAAATGAGCAAAAATTGATATTAATCGAGAATGCAAATAAAAAATATTCCCAAGGTTATGGAATGATTTCATCAATTATAAAAAACTAAATTGAAATGAAAAATGATTCTCAATTTAACAAACCATATCCCGAAGGAAACGAATATCAAAACAAAAAGTTTAAAGATATTGTGCCAAATTCATTCAAATTTACTGCAATTATGTTTTTGATTTTATCATTAATATTACCATTTATTGCGTATTCAACTTTTAATGATTTAGTTCAATATGAACAAGGAGGAAACATTCGAATTAATGAAATCTTTTGGATGTTTTATCAAATTGGAGGCGCAAAGTATGGAAAAATAATTGTTGTTTTCGTTTTTATTTTTTCATTTTTAATAGGTGTTTATCAAACAAAAAAATATTGGAAAGAATATAAAATAGAGAAAAATTAAATTGAATATTATGGAATTTAAAGAAAATAAAAAAAATGGTTTGTATGTAGATGACGAATATCATGGTTCTCGAACGGAACAGAAACCAGTACTAAGCGTAATCTTTTGTTTTGCTTTAGCACTTGCTTTTTTGTGGTTTACAAAAAGTTTATGGAGTGATTTTACTGCTTTGGAAAATGGCTACAAAGATTTAAAAGTACACTCTTTAATTTATTTATTATACCAAATAGGCGGAAAATGGTTGGCTTGCGGATTTTTTGGAGTTTGTGCAACTGTTTTTATTTTTCAGGGTTTTAAATCTCTAATTAAAATTAAAAATAAAGAATATACATCGTAATTACTAGATGAATAAAAAAAACTTCGAATTCAGTTCAGAAAATGAGCATCATGAAAAGCCTACTAAAAATAAGATTTTTCTAGGAATGTCCTTTTTTGTCATTTGTGCTATTTTATGCATATTGTACATCTATAAATTATGGAATAATTTTATAGCATTCGAAAATAATCAAGAAGACCTTGAATTGATTTCAATAATTTATACTTTATATCAAGTTGGAGGAAAATGGCTTGCGATTTGTTTTCCTGTGACCGTTCTTGGTTGTTGTTTTTGGATAGTTTCTAAAGGTATTCAACGCATTTTAAAAAAAGATTATGAAAAATAACCACCTCTTAAATACTGATTTATCAGAACCAGTACTACTCTTCGCGTCAAGAAAAAAATCAATATTCATAACTTTTTTCTTTGTTTTTATTGTAATTATTCAGGTTTGCATACTAATCTTTGGGAGCACAAATTCAAACGAAAAATGGCCAATTATTCTGGGATTAATTTTAATAATTGTGCTTGCAGTGGTTAGTTTTTTAATTTCATCACCAAAAGCCACCTATTTTAGATTATCAAAAGAAGGTTTTGAGCAAAGTTATCTTTATAAAAAAAAATTCTTTCTTTGGAAAGATATCGAAGATTTTGGAATCCATATTATTTTAAATGGTAAACCAATAATTGGATTTAATGTTAACTCTACTCATCAAGACAATTCGATGTACATGAAAACCAGTACTAGCAAAATGTTTGACAAAATGTTTGATTACAAATATCAAATAGCAGATAAATTTAGTAATGATACTAGCGTTTTTCTGAATTATCTGAATGCAATGAAAGAAAAATATAAAAATCTTTAAATGTTAGAAATAATTTGTTTTAAGTAACATAATTTAAATCCAATCGTAAGAATTTAATATCATAATCGAAAATGTAATGGATTTTTTAGAGAATTTTTTATTATAGAAATTAAAAACCACCAAATAAATTATCTAATTATGACAGATTATAAAGAGTTTTTTAAAATATATCCTTCGTATGAAGAAGTGTTTTATGATGAGATAGAGAACCATAAAAAATATTTTTTTCCATTATTTTCAATTAATCTCAAAATTATTGATGAAAAAGAAAATAAATGGCTGCATTTTATTTCTGTAAAAGAAATTTACGAAGGTTGTGTGGGCGAGAACACAGAACAATTTCATACTAAATACACAAAACTTGATATGCTTGGTTTTGATATTATAGACGGAAAATATAAATTTGATTCCAAATGGGAATATTTTTCAGTTGCCACTGAAATTTTACCTGAAAATTATCATTTAAAGTATTCTTATCAAGAAATAGAATACAATATGAATGAAGCAATGTTTCAACTCAAAAAATCATATTATCAAAAGTTTGGAAAAATTTATGACAAACGTTTTAATAGACCTGGAATAGAAGTCGAAGATATTAGAAGAGTCGAAAGATTGAGAAAATTGACCCCTGATGACCTAGAAAAAGATGAATCTTTAGACTATTTAAGCGAAAGAATTTCAAAAAAAATTGGTGGACTATTAGACGAAATAAATATAAACAAAAGTTTAATTGAAAAATCAGAATTTTGTGGTGGTAATCTTCTTGAAATTCCAAAAGACGATAACAACGAAGAATTACAATATATAGGTTGTACTGAAGGTTATGATTTTCAACTTCATGCTGCTGATCAAATTATTTTATTTTATGACAAAAAAACGAGTAAAGCGATTATTTGTTTGGAATATACTTGAGAAAATAATTTTAAAAAGGATTAAAATTTCTTCAATTAAACTGAAATTGTAACCACAAAACCTTCAAAAGTACGAACATTAAATACTGTTCCATCTTCGAAAATTAAATACTGCCCTTTTATTCCAGTTAATTTTCCCGAGAAACTTGGCGTTTTATCAAGATTCAAACTTGTTACCTTTTTTGGGTATTCAAGAACAGGAAAACACATTTCTGTGATATTATTCAAATTAATATCATAAAATTCCTGCGCTTCTTTTGGAATCAAATATTTCAAACTTGTTTTTTCTTTAAATAAATCCGCAGGAGCAACATCGTTTTTGAGCATCTTTTGCCAATTGGTTTTATCGGCATATAATTTTTTCAGCGCCACTTCTGTGATTCCTGCCAAATATCGATTCGGAACTTCAACAATTGGAATCGCTTGCGTTGCACCTTGATCAATCCAACGTGTTGGAACCTGAGAGCCACGTGTTACGCCTACTTTTACTTCACTAGATAGTGCCAAATACACAATATGCGGCTGCAATTGTACCTTTTTTTCATATACCAAATCACGATCTTCAATGTCTAAATGTGCTGTAGAAAGTTCAGGTTTCATAATCCAATCACCAGCCGATGCACTCGACATAAAACAATCATAACAAAACCCTTGACGGAAAATTTTCTTTTTTTTATTACAATTTAGACATTGATATCCTTGAAATTGAATTTCAATATTTTTACCTAACAACTGATTGACATTCAAAAAACTATTTTCAAAAACCATATAATATTGTATTGGGTTTCCAATTTCGGTTTGCATTTTGGTTAAAACACCTTCGTAGGTCATTGTTGAATATTAAATTATTAAATTAGTATTTTTAAAAAAAAATATTATTTTTGGTAAAGTTATGACTCCTAATTCATAATTCATAATTCGTAACTCATAATTTAAAAAATGGCAATTGCATTAGTAAATTCAATCGCATCATGGTTTCTTAAACAAAGAATCCATCAAATTGAATTGTTTTTGAAATATCCTAACGAAGTTCAGGAAGAGTTGCTGATGAACTTAATTCGTGCCTCTGAAAGCACCGTTATTGGGGAAAAACATGATTATGAATCTATCAAAAACTACAAGACTTTTGCAGAAAGAATTCCAATATCAAGTTACGAAGATTTAGAACCTTTGATTGAAAGAACACGCCAAGGCGAACAAAATGTTTTTTGGGAAACTCCAATAAAATGGTTTGCAAAATCAAGTGGAACTACCAATGCAAAAAGCAAATTTATTCCTGTAAGTAACGAAGCATTAGAAGATTGTCATTACAAAGGCAGCAAAGATTTACTTTGTTTGTATTTGAACAATAACGAAAATTCCGAAATGTTCACTGGCAAAAGTTTGCGACTGGGCGGAAGTTCGCAAATTTATGAAAATAACAATACTTTTTTTGGAGATTTATCAGCAATTTTAATCGAAAATATGCCCATTTGGGCAGAATTTAGTTCAACCCCTAGCAGCAAAATTTCATTGATGAGCGAATGGGAAACTAAAATGGAAGCCATTATTAGTGAAACTATAAACGAAAATGTAACGAGTTTTGCTGGAGTTCCGTCTTGGATGATGGTTTTGATAAATCGTGTTCTTGAAAAAACAGGAAAAGAGAATTTAATGGAAGTTTGGCCCAATTTGGAAGTTTATTTTCATGGAGGTGTCAGTTTTGATCCATACAGAGACCAATATCAAAGAATTTTACCTAAAAACAATTTTAAATATTACGAAATTTACAATGCATCCGAAGGCTTTTTTGCTATTCAAGATTTGAACAATTCGAGTGATTTGTTACTTATGTTAGATTATGGTATTTTCTATGAATTTATACCCATGGATGTTTTTGGCACACCAAATGAAACTGCCATTCGATTAGCAGATGTTCAATTATTTAAAAACTATGCCATTGTAATTACGACAAATTCGGGGCTTTGGCGTTATTTAATAGGAGATACAGTTCGGTTTACGTCTCTGAATCCATATCGAATTCGAGTAACTGGTCGAACGAAACACCATATTAATGTTTTTGGAGAAGAATTGATGGTCGAAAACACCGATTCTGCTATAGCAAAAGCATGCCACATTACTAATTCAGAAGTAAAAGATTATACTGTAGCGCCTGTTTTCATGAAAGGAAAAGAAAAAGGCGCCCATGAATGGATGATTGAATTTAAGAAAAAACCCGAAAATATTTCGGAATTTCAGAAAATTTTAGATGAAACTTTACAAACTTTAAATTCTGATTACGAAGCAAAACGCTATAATAACATGACTTTGAATCCATTGAAAATAAATATGGCGCGTGAAAATTTATTTTATGATTGGTTAAAAGATAACGACAAATTAGGTGGACAGCATAAAATACCTAGATTATCAAATCAACGTGATTATTTGGAGCAGTTAAAAAACATGCAAATTAATTAGTTTTATTATTATTTTAATTAAATTTGTTCTATGAAACAATTAACTGTAAATATTGAGGAAAATAAATATTCATTCTTTTTGGAATTAATAAAAAGTATGGATTTTGTATCTATTGAAAATGATGCAGACTGGTTCGAAAATCTTTCTTTATCAGAAAAAAACAACATTGAAAAAGGAATTAATGATATCGAAAACGGAAAATCACATTCTCATAAAGAGGTTTTAGAATTTGCTAAAAAAAGAATTTTAGAATTAAAAAATAATTAATGAATATTTTTTGGTCTGACTTATCTAAAGATTACTATTTGTCTATTTTAGAACAATTATTCGAAACTTGGAACATCAAAATAGTTGAATTGTTTGAATTTGAAACTAATTCTCTAATTGATAGAATAGTAAATCATAATCATATTTGTCCAAAATCTAGATTAAAAAATTTACACAAATGTGTCATAAACAAACAAATTTCTTTGATTTATAGAATTGAAAAAGAAACTTTAGAGATTGTGACTTTCATTTATAATAAATCATCTCATTTATATTAAAATGAAAAAATTAGTTCTCCTCATACTATTCTTTTTAATTGTTTCTTGTGGTCCAAAACGAATGAGTTGCTATGGCAAACGATGCGTTGAAATTTCAAAAACAACTACAACAAATAAAATTTCTTAAATAAAATTTCATTCAACCTGTAACATTTCTTTTTTAGATGCGTCTTACTTGTAATCATCTAAATCAATCAACGAATGAAAAATCAATCTTCTTTCTTTCTAATCAAGAGAAATTTCAATTTTTTTTACAAAAAATAAGTCCCAAATTATAATCTGAAACTTTTGCTTTGTCAATATGTTTCACATTTGTAAAAAACAAAACAACATCAAAATCAATCATCTCTTTTAAATCCAAACTCTTTATTAATAGTTTGAATTGAAAAGTTTAATCAAAAAAAAATGAGAACATTTATTTCAACACTTTTAGGTCTTGTGGCATTTTCATCCTTTTCACAAGAAACAACACCAACAACAAATCCTAACGCTAATCAAAATGAAATTAAGCAAGATTCTGTTAAACCAAAAGAGCAAAAAAACGAACTAAAAGAAGTTACAATTGCCGCTGCACAAAAAAAATATTTTAAAATCGAAGCAAATAAAACTACCGTTAATGTGGTTGATAATTCTTTGTTAAATAGCGGAAGTTCATTCGATGCAGTGAAACGTTTACCAGGAATTATAACCTCGCCAACTGGCAGTTTATCTTTAAACGGAAAAAGTGTTCGGATTTATATTGACGGTTCACCAAGTACTTTGACGGGTAATGATTTGCAAAACTATTTATCAAGTTTGCCAGCAAATGCCATCGAAAAAATCGAATTGATATACAACCCTGGTGCTTCATATGATGCAAATTCTAGTGGATCAGTAATTAATATTGTCATGAGTTCAAAACGTTTAAAAGGAATTAATGCCACAGCGAACATTAATTATAATTTCAATAAATATCAAAAACCAAATCCGCAGATTTTGCTTAACGGAAAAGAAAAATATTTTTCGTGGCAAACCATGTTGGGTTACAATTATATTGATAGCGAGGAAAAATCTCAGAACAATCAAGATTTTATTTCGTTTAACCCAATAAAAAAATTAAACCAAGATAATTTTAAAGTTGATACCGAACGGAATTTATATTTTCGAATGGGAACAAATTTCAAGTTGAGTAAAATGTCTAATTTATTGTTTAACTATAATTTAAACGCTGCAAACGATAGAAGCGTTTATTCTTCAAAAACTACTGGTGACGTTTCAGATTATGAAACTAATGGAGTTTCTAAAAACAGAAATTTCAATAACGACTTGAGTCTACAACTCAAAACAAAGTTAGATACTGTTGGAACCACAATGAATATAGTAACCTATCTTAATACGTTTAATAAAAACCCTAAAAATCTTTCGACAGCAACCGGAAATACTTTCAATAATTCTGAAGTTGATTTTGGATTATTGAACTATTATTTAAAGACAGATTTTACCTTTCCTTTTCAAAAAATTGGATTATCTATTGATACAGGAGCAAAGTATAATATACTAAAAGTTAAAAATAATGGCGACTATTTTGCAGGTAGCGTGACCCCAACTTCTATAAAATTTGATTACACCGAAAATAATTTGGCTTTTTATGTAGAAGCATCAAAAAAATGGAAGAAATTTAATTTTACTGCAGGATTGCGTTATGAAAATTTTGATGTGAAAAGAGTGGCAAGTACTCTAGCAAATGAATTGAAATTCAATAATTCGAACTTTTTTCCAAATTTGAGTGCGTTGTATGAATTGGCTCCGCAAGTGAACATTAGTGCATCCTATTCTAAAAAAATTGAGCAACCGAGTTATAGCAATATTGATCCAAATAATGGTAGCAATTTTAATCAATACAACGCTTCCACAGGAAATGTATTGTTGAAACCTACATTTTTTGACAACTACGAATTCAAGATTTCGGCAATGGATTTCATACAATTAGGTGTGAATTATACCGTTGGAAAAGACGATAATCGATTTATTTTCAACGCAGAGCCTGGACAATTAGTTAGTAATCAAACCACTCAAGCATTTGATAAAATCAAAACATTTAGTGCGTTTTTATCATTTCCAATTCCGCTGGACTTTTTCTTTAAAGGAAAAGAAGAATTCAAAAACCGAATGGCAACTATCGATAAAATGAACTATATATTCTTGAACATCAACTATGTAAAATCAAGTATCGATGGATTTACTTTGCCATATGACAACAAAGCAATTACCAACTATGGAGCACAAGCACAAATAATTTTGCCATGGGGCATAACCAATACAATGAATTATTTTATACTTCCAACAGGAACTTGGGAAATTTATAAAATCGAAAAACCAATACAGCAATTTGATATTTCGTTTGTAAAAACGTTTTTAGATAAAAAACTAAAAGTTGGGTTGCATGCTTTTGATGTTTTCAACAAAAATGAGGTAAACGCCCTGATCTCTGGACAAAATTTGGATACCCGTTTTTTTCAGAAAAAAGATTCACGAGAATTTAGAATTTCTTTAACTTATAATTTTGGAAATCTGAAACTCGAAAAAGAAAACACTAAAATCGAAACCGACAAAGTAAAACAAGGTGGCGGTTTGATAAAATAAATAGTTTTGAGTTAGTTAGTTGAAGAAATCCCGACTTGAAAAAGTTGGGATTTTTTTAGTTCATATCACACAAACCAAAAATAAAAAACTTTAAATCAATTTTTGAATCTAATAATTTTATATTTTTGCAATCATAAAAAATCAAACCATTAAAAAAACACATACACATGAACATTCCATCGAATTTAAAATATACAAAAGACCACGAATGGGTTAGCATCGAAGGTGATATCGCAACTGTTGGAATTACAGATTTTGCCCAAAAAGAATTGGGTGATATTGTGTATGTTGAGGTTGAGACTCTTGATCAAACTTTGTCAAAAGACGAAGTTTTTGGAACTGTAGAAGCAGTAAAAACTGTTTCTGATTTATTTATTCCACTTTCTGGCGAAGTTATCGAATTCAATGATAGTCTAGAAAGCACTCCAGAAGTTGTTAATTCTGATCCATATGGAAAAGGTTGGATGGTAAAAGTGCGTTTTTCTGATGCATCAGAAATCGATGGATTACTTTCGGAAGAGGCTTACAAAACATTAATTGGTGCATAAAAAAATCTATTTTGGACTTGCTATAACATGGACTTTGCTTATGTTTTTTCTTTGTTTAGAAGATTCTAAAGATTTGCCCAAAATAAAAATCCAAAACCTAGATAAATTTGTTCACGCAGGTTTCCACTTCGTTTTTGTTGTCATTTGGTTTCTGTATATTCGAATTTCGAAAGGTTCGATAGATAATAAAGTAGCGATTAAAAAAGCATTTTGGTTTTCAATACTAATTGGAATTTCAATAGAATTTCTTCAATATTTTTTTACAACTACAAGAAAAGCTGATGTATTAGATGTTTTGAGCAATAGTATTGGTACAATTGTAGCCTTTTTTATAATCCGTTTTTGGACTAATCGTCAAGAATTGAAAACTTTATAGAAAATATAATCCCATTTCGGTGGGATTTTTTTATTGAATTACCACAGATTCATAGATTTTATTGATTCTAAATTCATTTATTTCACTATTTTTGAAATTAATTGTTATTTGCTAAACTTGATGAATATCAAAAACTATTTAGATTCCACGTATTTGAAAACTGCTGAACAAGCAGGAATTTCTGAATCAGAAGACGAAATCATAGTAGAAACCTACATTCAGGAAGCCATCGACGAAGGTTTTAAGCTCATCATGATTCGATCAAAACACGTTTCTTTGGCAAAAAAAATGATTGAAAAAGCGAACTCTAAATTAGTTATTGGAACCGTCATCGATTTTCCATTTGGTATCTCGTCAATAGAAGAAAAATTAGTACAAGCAAAACAAGCCATTCTTGACGGTGCAGATGATTTAGATTTTGTTTGTAATTATATGGCTTTTAAAAATGGCGAAATTAATTTAGTGAAAAACGAAGTTTTTTTGGGCAGTAAACTTGGTCTCGAAAACAATAAAACGGTCAAATGGATTATTGAAGTTGCTGCTTTATCGGATAGACAAATTATTCAGATTTCGGCGTTGATAAAAAATGTAATCATTGCTAATTTCAAAGAAGAAAAGTACAATTCAGTATTTGTAAAATCATCAACAGGATTTTATAAAACAGAAAATAATAAACAAAACGGTGCAACGAAAGATTCTATAATTCAAATGCTCGAAAATAGTTTTCCGCTTTCAGTAAAAGCTTCTGGCGGAATCAAAAATTTAGAAGAAGCACAAGAACACCTTCGATTAGGCGTTAAAAGAATTGGAACGTCATCAGCTAAAGAAATCGCAAACGGAATAACTTCGAATAGTGATTATTAAAAACCAACTATGAAAAATACATTTTCTCTTTATTTATTAATTTTTTCTATTTGGATTTCGAAAGCGCAAAATACGTTGCAAACAGGCGAGCAATATCCAATTTTTCCTGCTTGCGAAAAAATTAATCTAAAAAATTTAGAAAATTGCTTCAATTCCAATGTTCAAGATTTGGTTTATACTAATTTCAAAATTCCGAGCGATTTGAAATCTAGTAATTACATAGGAACAATTATTGTTGTTTTTGAAGTAGATGAAAAAGGAAAATTTAAAGTTCAATATGTCGATTCCAATGAAAAATCTTTGATTGAAGAAAGTAATCGAGTTTTTGAAACTTTTCCGATAATCTTGCCGCCAACATTCAACGGAAAACCATCCTATGCGAAATATACCATCAAAATTGCAATTCCATTACAATCATCAGCAGAAATTGAAGCAGCAAAAATAGCAAAAGAACGGCAATTAGAAATTACACCAGCATATAAACGAAATAAAGAACTTAAGGAATTCGATGATTTGAAATATACCGAATTCAAAAATCCACAATTTCAAAGCCATTTGAACATTCCGTTTTCTCATAGTTATTATGCACAATTTGATGCACAATTAAATCAAATTGGCAGCAACAATCACACAGGTTCAAAACCCTATTCGTATGCTGATGTTCAAAAATATTATAGCATTGAAGAGAATAACAACAAACTAAAAAAAGTTGCAAAAGGTTGGTGGGGACGCAAATTGTGGAATGAAAACATGGTCGAAATTCAAGGCGAGGACTATTGGTTGACATTGAATCCAATCGTTGACTTGCAACTTGGGAAGAGTAGTTCGACCAATAGCAAAAATACCTATGTAAATACTCGAGCCATTCAGTTTCAAGGAGGATTGGGCAAGCAACTCAATTTTTCGACCACTATTTTCGAAAGTCAAGGTTATTTTGCAGATTATTATAACAAATTTGCAGAATCTATAAAACCCGCTGGTGGTGATCCTGCTATTATTCCTGGCATTGGAATTGCAAAAGATTTTCAGACCACGCAATTTGATTTTCCATCGGCAGAAGCCAATTTAACGTTTACTCCAAGCAAATTTATTAACATGCAATTGGGTTATGGACGAAATTTTATTGGTGATGGCTATCGATCTTTGATTTTGAGTGATGGTGCAAGTCCATATCCTTTTTTTAAGTTAAACACTACTTTTTGGAGAATAAAATATACCAACACTTATATGTTTCTTAGAGATGTTCGCCCCGAAGTAACTTCGGAAAGAACCTATGCTTCCAAATATATTGCGAATCACTATTTGAGTTTGAACGTTTCAAAACGACTCAATATTGGTTTTTTTGAATCTGTAGTTTGGGCAAATAATAACGGACGAGGATTTGATCCAAATTTTCTGAATCCAATTATTTTTTACAGAACTGTTGAGTTTACTTCGTCTGCACGAAGCGGAAATGCCCTTTTGGGATTAACAGGAAAGTATAAATTCAACAATCAAATCAATGCTTATGGACAATTTTTGCTAGATGAATTTTCTACAAAAGATGTGAAAGCAGGAAATGATAGTTGGAAAAATAAATTTGGCTATCAACTTGGTGCGAAATATTATAACGCATTTAATGTTGATAATTTATTGTTGCAACTAGAGTTTAATTATGTGCGTCCGTATGTGTATTCGCATCTTGACGCTACAACAAATTATGGTCATAACAATCAAAGTATTGGGCATCAATGGGGTGGAAATTTTCAAGAATTAGTTGCCATTGCTCGCTATCATACGAATCGATATTATGCTGATGCGAAACTAACCTTTGGGAAACGAGGATTGGATTTTGACCCATTGGTGGATAACAATAATTATGGAAGCAATATAAACATTAGTTACGATGTAAATCGCCCGTTTGACTCAGGAGTTGTTGTGGGGCAAGGAAACAAAACATCGGTTTTTATTGCTGATGTGCAGGCAGGATATTTAGTAAATCCATCAACAAATCTCAAACTTTTTGGGAGTTTAATTTACAGAAATTTTAATCCATCACAAAATACTCCAACTTTGGTTAAAGAAAACACAACTTGGTTTTCTATTGGTTTGCGAAGTGATATTTTTAATTGGTATTTTGATTATTAGGTTTTTGAATTTGGAAATGATTTAAATATTTTCGATTAAATAGTTTTTATTTGAAATTTTGTCCGTAGTTTTGTCCGTATCCGTAAAAGTGTCCGCAAAATGATAAATGTTAAATTCTACCTTGATAAAGCAGATAAAAGTAAAAGATTTCCAATTCATCTTGTATTGCGTCAAAAAGACAAGCAAATTAAAGTTGCAACTGGCGAAAAGATAATGAAGAAAGATTGGGATAATACAAACCAATTAGTCAAAGATTCAGAATATTCCAGTAAGTCAATCAATAAATTTTTGAATTTTTTAAAACAAGAGGTTGAGAAATATTTCGAAACAGAACCACATACCAACTTTACTGATACAAAAATCAAGGAAAAAATAATTTCTTTAATTAGTGGGCGCAGAGAGAATACAGATGTTTATATAGTTTCAGAGCCACCAACAGAATATGAAGTAATGTCAAAAGTTACTTTTGTTGATTTATTTGCTGGTGCAGGTGGATTTAGCGAAGGATTTCTGCAAGCAGAACATGGAAACAAGTTTTACGATTTTAGGTTAGCAAGTGATATAAATGAAAATTGTGAATTGACACATTTAGCAAGATACAATTACCAACTTGGCTTAGATGCTGAATTCCTTCGACAGGATATAACTGAGCACGATTTTTTAGATAATTTTCTTAAGAAAATTGGCAATAAACAAATTGATATTGTGTGTGGTGGTCCGCCTTGTCAAAGTTTTAGTTTAGCAGGAAAAAGGAAAAAATTTGACAAAAAAGATGATTTATTTGCTCATTATTTGAAAGTTATTAGACAATTACGACCTAAATATTTTGTTATGGAAAATGTCAAAGGAATTTTGACAAAAGAACAAGGCAAAATAAAAGATATGATTTTGCAAGAAATTAGATCAATCGTAGATTTGAAAGAATTTAATCAACTTATATTTTTTGTCGCACAACTTAAGAAAATAGAAATTGAACAATCTTTTATTTTAGAATGTTACAACTTACGTTTACAATTTGAAAAAGCGACTGATAAAGAATTAGAAAATTTAAAAAATGGATACATTAATAATTTAGAGAATAAGTTTAGAATTTTAACACCAAAAATTGTTGATTATAAAACAAGTAAAACTGATAATAACATTAGTACAATTCGACACGGTTTTAATCTTTTAAAACGAGTTAAAGAACTTGAATATATTAGAAAGAAAGTAATTAACGAGAAAGCATTTTCTAATTTAGATAATGATTTTTTTGCTGATGATTTTGATTCTTTTTTAACTTCAATCGAGCCAGAAACTATTATTGAAAAAATACATACTTCATTTAATAATTTAAAACCAAATGAAAATTTTTTAGATGAAGTAAAACAAATTATTTTTGCTCTTGAAATATTTGCTTATTCTTTCGACGAATGTGTAAATGGTTTAAATTCATTTGTTGTTAAAGCAAATAAAGCAAAAGAATTTGAAACTATTCTATCAAAAATCAGACTTTATAATATTGAGCAACCCTTTGTTGCTTTAGCCTCTGATTATGGTGTTCCACAAAATCGTGAAAGAGTTTTATTTATTGGTTGTAGAAAAGACCAAAAACTCATAAATGATATTCCTGCAACTGTAAAACAAAACGAAAAAGTGAATGTTTTTGAGGCTATTTATGATTTGGATTTTGTTGGAAATGATGATGAACGATTTGATTATGAAAAAATAAATTTAAAAGCACAATACAATGGTTCTACTGAAAAAATGAAATCATTAATTCAGAAGCGAAATATTGATGGTAAACCAAATGAAAATGATGGATTGAGTTATTCTGAATGGTCAAAAAAAGGACGTTTAAACGGACGTTTTGCAAATGCTAAAAACCCATTTTATGTTAGGAATTTTGAGGAACTCGAAAATACTTTATCGCATTTAGTTGCGCCATTGCAAAATCATAAAACCAGCAAACAAAATGATGATGTTGTTAAAAGATTAAATGTTATTTTAAAATCAGGAAATTATGAATCTGCAAAATCGAACCTTAAAGAAATTGGTTTAGAATCTGACAAACGAAGTTATACAGTTTTGAAACCAGAAGGACAAAGTTCAACAATTATGACAATCGCAGATGATTATATTCATTATTCAAATCCAAGAGCATTAACCGTTCGAGAAATGGCAAGATTACAATCGTTTGACGATTCTTTTGTGTTTCAAGGAAAACGTTCAACTGGCGGAAATAAACGTAAATTTGAAGTTCCACAATACACATTAGTGGGGAACGCAGTTCCTCCACTAATGGCTAGAGCGGTCGCTCTAGAAATATTGAAGAACATTAAATAAATAGTTTATGAGACAATTAAACCCTCTTGAAATTGATAGAATTAAGATTTTAACAGAAAATTCGGTTGAATTATGTTTGATTGAACCAACTGAAACTGGATTAGTGAAATCTATTATGGATGCAACTGGTTCGGTTAGAAATTTTCTAAAATCTAAAGGAATACATAACTTTGAATTACAAAATCAAGGTCAAGAAAGTAAAGTTCAAATCATTTCTAAATTAATTGATTCTGATAAAGTCATAAATTCTGTTGCTTCATTATACCGTCCAAACACAAAAAATGGCGACCCAAGAATATGGTTCAAAGGTTTAGGGAATTACTCAAAAGCCAATGATATTCTTGGTATAATTGAATTTGATGGAATGTTATATGTTCTAAATATTACTCAAATTGATTTATCAAAATTATTAGATTCAAGCATTATAAATCCTTTGAAAGAGTTGGTTAATGAAATTAATCAGATTTCAAATGAAGTCGCTGAAGAGTTATTAATTTTGTTAAATAAAATTGCTTCAAAAGGACCAATTCCCGCAATGCTTAATGCTGATACTGCAATTGGTAGAACGCTTGAAACCCTTTTAGGGATTGATATAAATTCATCAAAAAAACCAGATTATAAAGGAATTGAGTTGAAATCATATCGTGATAAAAAAGGAAATCGTAAAAATTTATTTGCACAAGTTCCAGATTGGAAATTAAGTAAGTTTAAAAGTTCCGCCGAAATTTTAAATAATTTTGGTTATAATCGAGGAGAAGATTTTAAACTTTATTGCACAGTTTCTGCTTTAGTCAGAAATTCTCAAGGATTGACTTTGAAGTTGGATTCTAAAATAAATCAACTTTTGGAAAATTCAGACAAAGTAAATATTGGCGATTTCATTGTCTGGAATTTAGAAACTTTGCATAATCGTTTGCTAGAAAAACATAATGAAACTTTTTGGATTGCTGCCGATTCTATTATGATTGACAACAAAGAACATTTTCAATATAAAAAGGTTGAACATACTAGAAAACCAATTGTAACTCAATTTGACATTTTATTAGAACAAGGAATTATAACTTTGGATCATTTAATAAAGAGAAAACCGACTGGAAGTGTTGTTGAAAAAGGGCCAATATTTAAAATTAAGCCAAATTCTTTGGGCTTATTATTTCCTCCAAGTCAAACTTACACTTTGACATTTTAAAACGAGTATTTTATTTATATTTTTTAACAAAAAAATCTAAAATGTCGAAGCAAAAATCTCTAATCTAATCTGTATCTTTGCACAGAATTAAAAAACACGAAATTCGTTGAACGCAACTGCAAACACACTTTCTCTAAAATCGGTTTATATTGACTTCAAGGCAATTACCAAGGCTGGATTGGCAATTAGTGTTGTTTTTTCGTCGGTTGCAGGATATTTGTTGGGTTTTAGTGATCAAAATCCGTTTAGTTTGAAAACTTTGTTTGTCTTGACACTTGGTGGTTATTGCATGGTTGGCGCTTCGAATGCGTACAATCAAATTATTGAAAAAGATTTAGATGCATTGATGGACAGAACCAAAAATCGTCCCATTCCATCGGGTAGAATGACTTCAAACACCGCGTTAGCAATTGCAATTTTTCTAACGATTATTGGAATTTTATTACTTTATTCTATAAATGCGAAATCGGCACTTTTTGGAGCAGTTTCCATTTTTTTATATACAAGCGTGTATACGCCACTCAAAACCATCACACCGTTATCGGTTTTTGTAGGAGCATTTCCAGGAGCCATTCCTTTTATGTTGGGTTGGGTTGCTGCAACAGGAAATTTTGGAATCGAAGCAGGAACATTGTTTCTAATTCAGTTTTTTTGGCAATTTCCACATTTTTGGGCCATAGGATGGTTTTTATTTGATGATTACGAAAAAGGTGGATTTTTTATGCTTCCATCAGGAAAGAAAGATAATTCCACAGCATTACAAGTGATTTTATATACCATTTGGCTAATTGTTGCTTCAATATTACCTGCTTTTGGATACACAGGGCAACTTTATATTTCTCCGATTGCAGCATTTTTGGTATTGTTCTTAGGTTTATTTATGCTTTTTTATGCTGTAAAACTCCACCAAGAAAAAACAACACAAGCAGCAAAAAAATTAATGCTTTCGAGTATTTTTTTTATAACAGCTTTACAATTAGTTTACATTTTAGATAAATTTATACGATGAAAATAGACCAAATGACCGCAGCAGAACACAAAACCCGCTCGGATCGATCTTCGAAATTATTACTTTTAGTGGCCATGGTCAGCATGATTATGATTTTTGCTGGACTCACAAGTGCTTTTGTTGTGAGTAAATCACGCGGAGATTGGTTAAAAGATTTTCAATTACCATCTGAGTTTTTTTGGAGCACAATTGTTATAATTATTAGTAGTTTGACTTTTCATTTAGCAAAAGTTGCCATTAGAAAGGATAACAAAACACAAACATCGGCATTTTTAGTTACAACTCTTGCTTTAGGAATCTTATTTGTCATTTTGCAATTTCAAGGATTTGGTCAAATTATTGCTGGAGGACATTATTTTACTGGACCACAGAGCGCAATCACAACGACTTTTTTGTTTGTGGTGGCAATTGTTCACTTGGCTCACCTGTTTGTTGGATTAATTTGCATCTTGGTAATCAATATAAAACACTTTCTAAATAAATATAATTCAAGTAGTTATCTCGGAATTGAACTCGGAGTTATGTTTTGGCATTTCTTAGATTTACTTTGGGTGTATTTATTTTTATTTTTATATTTCTTTAAATAAGAAAAAAATGTAAATTTGCAGAATCAAAGATTATAAAATGGCTAATACTAACAATTCAGATTACAACGAGGATAAAACTTGGGACGGCGGAAACGAACCAATGGGAGCAAATTATGGCAAATTAATGATGTGGTTTTTTATCGTATCAGATGCTTTAACATTTTCGGGATTTCTTGCTGCATACGGTTTTTCTAGATTCAAATTCATAGAAACTTGGCCCCTTGCCGACGAAGTTTTCAATCACTTTCCGTTTCTGCACGGTCAAAATGTCCCGATGCTTTATGTTGCATTAATGACATTCATACTTATCGGTTCTTCAGTAACCATGGTGCTTGCAGTAGATGCTGGGCATAACATGAACAAAGTGAAGGTAACATTTTACATGTTTTTAACGATCATTGGAGGAGCAATTTTCTTGGGTTCACAGGCTTGGGAATGGAAAAACTTCATCAAAGGAGAGTATGGTGCAGTAGAAACAAAAGGAGGTAGTTTACTACAGTTTATGGATGAAAAAGGACATCGAGTGAAACTCGAAGAATTTGTGGTTCAATTACCATCTGATGAGCGCGAGCAATTGACTCGTGCAGATGGTAGATGGTTCATGGAAGAAGGAACTTTACCAACCTATTCTGTCGCAGAAGTTCAAGCAGCCTTCAAATCGCATCCAAAATTGGTTGTTCGAACAGAACACATTTCTAAAGAAAAACATAAAACAATTTTGACACGTGCAGAATCCGAAAAAATGATGGCAAATGCTCATTATGTTGTCGAAGGAGCAAATTTGATCAGAAATGAATATGGAGCAAAATTGTTTGCAAATTTCTTTTTCTTTATCACAGGTTTTCACGGATTCCACGTTTTTACGGGAGTTTTAATCAATATTATTATTTTCTTTAATGTCCTTTTAGGAACATACGAAAAAAGAAGAAGTTACGAAATGATCGAAAAAGTTGGATTATATTGGCACTTTGTTGATTTAGTTTGGGTTTTTGTATTCACGTTTTTTTACCTAGTTTAATTTTCATAAAATTATAGTTATGTCACAAGCACACGCTCAAGAACATGGACATGAGTCAAATACCAAAAGAATTTGGACTGTTTTTGTACTTTTATCAGTAATAACAACCGTTGAGGTAATTTTAGGTTTAATAAAACCAGATTCATTATACATGAACGATTTGTTACACATGAATCTTCTAAATTGGATTTTCATTATTTTAACGCTCGTAAAAGCCTATTATATTGTTTGGGCATTTATGCACATGGAAGGAGAAAAATCAAGTCTTCGTTGGTCTGTTGTTGCCCCACTAATTTTCTTGGTTTTATATCTAGTAATGATTGTACTCATCGAAGGAAATTATATTTTTGAAGTATTTAAAAATTCTACTATAAAATGGAATTTTTAACATAATATTATTTGAATTTAAAGGTATCCATTGGATGCCTTTTTTTATTTTTGTATTTAATTAGTTATCTTAAAATGAAAAAGAAAATTGTCCTTTTTATCTTGTTTATACTTCCTTTGGCTTGCTATTTGTTTTTTGCATCGGGAATTAATAATTTTGGAAAATTGCCAATGATTACAAAGCAAGTTCCAGATTTTGGAAACTGGAAATCCATGAATAACGAAAAAGTAACTTTGAATAACAAAATAACCATTCTGTCTTTTCCAGGAAAAGATTTAATCAAGAATCAAGGAAATTATTTCAATTTGACAGAGCAGATTTATAATAAAAATAAAACTTTTACAGATTTTCAATTTGTATTAGTTGTTCCAGAAAGTTCAGAGAAACAAGCCCGAGAATTGATGGCAAAACTAGGAGGCATAACAGACGTTTCGGGCTGGCATGTGCTTTTTGCTTCTGATACTGAATTGCAATCTTTTTACGATGATTTAAAATTAAAAGGTACATTAGATCAATTTTTGGGTTCTAAATTTGCACATATTATTGACAAAAAAAGAAATCTACGAGGGCGAAACGATAAAAAAGATTACAAAGAGGGTTACAATAGTTTCTCGCCATCGGATTTGCACAACGAAATGAATGACGATGTGAAAATTATTTTAGCGGAATATCGTTTTGCTTTAAAAATAAATAATAACAAATTGAAACCTTTAGAAAAAAAGAAACTAGAATAATTTAGTCCTTAATTTTATAAATTTAAAATGAAAAATAAATCATACATTGGGATTTCGTTTGTTATTTTAATTTTTGGTATTTATGCAATTCCAAAAATTGTTGATCGAATACAAAATGGAGATGTTGTCAAAGGAAGCAGTTTAGATAACGTTTCTTCTAAAAACAAAGCGACAGATTTGTTTACTGTAGGAGTTGCTCCACAATTTGATTTAACAGATCAAAACGGCAAAAAAATAACCAATAAGGATTACGAAGGAAAAGTATATGTGGTAGAATTTTTCTTCACGACTTGTCCATCAATTTGCCCAAAGATGAACAAAAACATGATCGAAATTCAGAATAAATTTTTTGGTAATCCAAATTTCGGAATTGCATCAATTTCAATAAATCCGTCAAACGACACGTCACAAGTTTTGAAAAGTCATGCAGATTTAATTGGAGTAAAATCTACGAATTGGCACATGTTAACAGGAAATCAAGACTATATTTTTGATCTTTCATACAAAGGCTTTAATGTCTTTGCAGGAAAAAACCCAAATATTCCTGGAGGATTTGAACATTCGGGATTGTTTGCTTTGATTGACAAAAAAGGAAAAATTAGATGTCGAAAAGACGCAAACGAAAATCCAATTGTCTATTATGACGGAATTGAAAAAGAAGGCGTAAAAGCCATCATGAAAGACATCACATTGTTACTCGAAGAATAAATAAAATTATAAAAATGGAAAATAATTTAGTAGAAAAAAAATACAATCCATACATTGTTTTGTTATCAATATTGATTCCAGTTGCTGTTGCAATTTTGCTATCGGTTCGACTCAAAGATTTTGGGATTGAAACCACACCAATGCATTTTTTGCCACCAATATATGCTGCAATAAATGGTTTAACAGCAATTATTCTTGTCGCTGCCGTGGTTGCAATTAAAAATAAAAACAGAAAACTACACGAAAATCTCATGAAATCTGCGATTGCACTTTCTGTACTATTTTTGCTCTTGTACATTGCATACCATCTCACTACAGAAGCCACAAGTTTTGGGGGAATAGGGCCAATTCGGGCTGTGTATTTCTTTTTGTTGATTACACATATTTCCCTTTCGATAATCACAATTCCAATGGTTTTAGTGAGTTATGTTCGTGCCTTGGCAGAAAAATTCGATAAACACAAACAATTAACAAAATACACGTTCCCAATTTGGTTGTATGTAACGATCACAGGTGTGATTGTGTATTTTATGATAAGCCCATATTATGCTTCGTAATATTTTAAAAAAGGTAAAAGGCAAAAGGCGAAAGGCAAAATTAAATTTGTCTTTTTTCTATATTCTTTTTTTTATATTGTTTTCAATAAATACACAAGCGCAATGCGCCATGTGTCGTGCCTCGCTTGAGGGCGAAGGAAATGTTGCTAAAGCAAAAGCTGTAAATGATGGTATTGTTTATTTAATGGTTATTCCGTACCTGCTCGCAGGATTTGTGGCTATTATAATTTACAGAATGTATAAAAAAAGAAAGTGATTTAGAAATCTTTAAAATCGACTTGATAATTATTACCTAAAATTTCTGATAAGACTTTTGGATTTGTATTCGTATAAAAAAATGGATTTTTAGGTTTTATGTCATTACTAAAACCAATTTTCTCATTTAGTATATTTTTTGTTTGTCTTGCTACTGCTTCACCCGAATCTATAATATGAATTGATTTTGGAATGATTTTTTCGATTTGAGGAATTAAATAAGGATAATGACTGCAACCTAAAACTAGGTAATCAATATTTTGTTCAATCATTGGCTGCAAATATTCTTGTAGTAATTGATTCATTTTCGGAGAATTTATGTCCCCGTTTTCAATAAGTTCTACTAATCCATGTCCGATTTGTTCAACTATTTTTGTATCATGAAATTGTTCTAGATTTTTATTAAACAATTCACTGTTTAAGGTTCCTTTTGTAGCAAGAATACCAATAGTTTGGGTTTTAGAATTTTTAACTGCGGGTTTGATTGCTGGCTCAATGCCAACAAACGAAACTTTATATTTCTCTCGAAGTTCCTTGATAGCATTTGTGGTAGCAGTATTACAAGCAACTACAATGAGTTTGCAATTTTGGTTCAATAAAAACTCCGTGTTTTTGAAACAAAGGGCAATAATTTCATCTTTTGTTTTTTGCCCATAGGGTGCATTTTTACTATCTGCCAAATAAATCGTTGCTTCATTTGGAAGTAGGTTATGAATTGCAGCCCAAATAGAAGTTCCACCAATTCCTGAATCAAAAAGCCCTATCGGATTATTGTTTACCATCTATACAAATATAAAAAAACTGCTGAATCTATTTCTAGATTCAGCAGTTTTTAAATTTATAAAAATTTCTTTTATTTTTTTGTTCCTGTTGCAGTTGGAATTGCAGCTCCACCAGCAAATCCTAAATCTTTTTTAACATCTTCTGTTACGTTTGGACCTTCAGCAACTATCAAACCTTCTACATTCAAAACATATTGAAAACCTTTGATTTTTGCTACTTTTTGAATAGAAAGTCTAATTTTTTCAATAATTGGTTTTTGTAATTCAGCATTTTTAGTTTCTAATTCTTTTTGAGCTGTTTCTCTGTAATCAGAAATTCTTTTTTGCATGTCTTGAATTTCTTTTCCTCTTTCTTCATTTAATTTCGCTCCAGCAGTAGTTTCTTCTTTTCCGTAAAGGTCAATTTTTGTTTTGTACTCTGTTGTCATGGTGTTGAAGGTATCCTCATAGGTTTTACCAACTTGTTGCATTTGTTTTTGAGCCTCAATCATGGCTGGCATTTTTGACATTATTTCTTGAATGTCAACGTGTGCTACTTTTGCTTGTGCGTTAGACGATTGTGATGCTCCAAAAAGTAATACTGCGGCAATAAGTAATGTTTTAATTTGTTTCATGATTTCTAAAATTTGTAAATATTAATTGTTTATTGGTTTATTTATTATTTTAATTGTTTTTATTTCCTTTTATTTCTTTCTTAGTTTTTCTTCTTCTTTTAATTTTTTCGCTGCTTCTCTATCTGCTAACGTTTTTGCTTTTCTTTCTTCAAGTGCTTTAACTCTTTCTTCGTATGCCTTTGTTCTTTCAGACTGTTTGTCAACCGCTGGAGTTTTAGAAGTAGTCGAATTTTGATCAGCAGGTTTATCGGTTTTTGGCTCTTCTTTTTTGTTATTATCTATAATCGTGCCATTTTTTCTTGCATTCTTTTCATCAATCTTTTTTTGACGATTTTCATCGAATTCTTTTTTTCGCAAAGCATTGGCTTCGATTTTATCTGTAATCAATTTTTTTCTAGCCAATTTTTTTTCCTCACTGATTCGTTGACTTTCTGTTAAATTAGGATTGTCAGCAATTGCGTCTAAAGCTTTTTCTTTTGCTTCTTCTTCTTTCAACTGTTTTTTAGAAAGTTCTTCTCTTTTTCCTGCTCGTTTAATGACACGAACTACTTGATCGCTTATATCGTATCGCTTTGCTGAAAAAATCATTGTTAAATCTGATGATTTGTCAAAAATAAAATCATATCGTTTGGCTTCTGCAATATCTTGTACGGCATTAAATACTTGATCTTGTATGGGTTTTACAAGCATTATTTTTTGAACTGTAACATCTCCATTTGGACCAAAACGTTTTTCTTGAAAGGCTGTCAACTCAGATTCTTGAAATTTAATTTCTTGAACTCTTTCTTCATAAAGTTCTTTAGTTAAAAGTACTTTTTCAGTTTCTAAAGCATCTTGAAGTTTTTTTATTTCATTTTTTTTAGTCTCAATTTCTTGTTTCCACTTTTGGGCTTTTTCTTCTAATTGATTTTTTGCATCTGTGTAATCTGGAACGTTTTGAAGAATATATTCCATGTCAATGTAACCAATTCTAACGCTCTTTTGTGCATTCACAAAAAACGAGATTGATAAAACAAATACTAAAATAAAAAAATGCTTTCTCATATCATTATATTTTTTTATTATAAACGTGATACTACTAGAATTGTTGTCCAATGATGAAATGTGTTTCCCAGCCGTGCGCTCGTGTTTCTCCTAGTCCTTTTACTGCATCAAACCCATGTGCAAAATCTATACCTAATAAACCAAACGCTGGCATAAAAATTCTTAGTCCAACTCCTGCTGAACGATTCAAAACAAATGGATTGTATTCTTTATAATTTCCATATGATGCTCCTGCTTCAATAAATGTTAAAGCGTAAATAGAGGCACTTTGTTTTAGAGTTATTGGATATCTCAACTCTAACGAAAATTTGTTATAAATTGTTCCTCCGTCTTGCGAAGATAATGATTGATTGGGATAACCTCTCAATCCAACAATTTCACGACCATCTAAAGCAAAATTGGCTAATCCGTCTCCTCCAACAAAAAAACGTTCAAATGGCACCAAGCCTCTGTCTTTGTTATAGGCTCCTAAAAACCCGAACTCCCCAAGGGTTTTTAAAGTAAATTGACCATATAATTTTGTGAAGGTTTCTGCTTTAAATTTAATTTTATAATATTCTAACCAACTGTATTTTTGTTGATCAACTTTTCCTGGATCAGCATCTGCTGTAGTCGCAGTTGCTTTAACATAATTTGGTTGTTGTCCTGCAGGAGCTATGTTTTGAATATAGTCTCCAACTTGAATTACTTGTCCATTTGTTGGATTCACATTTGCAAATTCTGCTTTTAATTTGTTTTCTTCTAGATTTTTTAAATTTCCATAATCTGTTCCGTTGAACAAAGAATAAGGAGGCGTTAGTTTTGCTGTGATACTAAACTCAGATCCATATGTTGGAAAAATTGGATTTAATCCTTTGTTATTTCTACTCAACCCTACAGTGTATGATAAATTTCTTGAAGCACCATTACCAAAAGTAAATAATCCTGTGTTGTAATTATTCAAATCATAGTATTGAAACGAGGCTGTGTGTGAGAGAACAAAAAAGTCATCTGGAACGGTTAATCTCTTAGCAATACCAACTGATAAAGTTGTTATGTTAAAACTCTTGCTTTTATCAGCCACACCATTTCCTGTTGACAAATATTGCTTACTTTGTGACAATGATGTACTAAATTGAATTGGTTTTTTTCCACCAAACCAACCTTCAGAGAATGATAAACTATAAGTTTGAAAGAAAGAACTTACTTGTAATCTCAAAGCAACTTTTTGTCCATCACCCATTGGTAAAGGTCTATATGCATCTTTTTTGAATAGGTTCTTAACAGAGAAATTATTAAAAGATAAACCAAGAGTACCTATGAATCCACCTCCACCATAACCTCCTTGAAGTTCAATTTGACTGGCTCCTTTTTCAACTAATTTGTAATCGATATCAACAGTTCCTGCTGCTGCATCTACATTTTTAAAATCGGGTTTAATAGATTCTGGATCAAAAAATCCAAGTTGTCCGATTTCTCTAATAGTACGAATCAACTCATCTTTACTGTATTTTTGTCCTGGTTTTGTTCTTAATTCTCTGTAAATTACCTTGTCATTTGTTTTGTCATTTCCAGATACTGTAATCTTATTAAAATAGGCAATTGGTCCTTCTGTAACTCTAATTTCAAAATCAATAGCATCGCCTTCAGTTCGAACTTCTACAGGATTGATATTCGAAAATAAGTAACCATTAAATTGATACATATTTGTTAAATCTTCAGCATCTGGTTTTGTTTTATCAGAAACTCTTTCTGCTAATAAAACTCCGTTGTATACGTCTCCTTTTCTGATTCCTAGTGCATCAGCAAGAACTTTGTCAGAATAAACTGTGTTTCCAATGAATTTTATGTCCCCAAAATAATATTTTTTGCCTTCTTCAACCTTAATATTTATGGCAAGTTTTTTTGTGTCTTTTTTGTAAACTACACTGTCAGAAACAATTCGCGCATCACGGTATCCTTTTGATTTATATCCATCTATAACTTTTTCTAAATCTTCTTTATATTTTTCTTTTATGTATTTTGAAGATTTAAAAAGTCGGATTCTATTAATTTGTTTCGTTTCGCTCATGAATGAACGTAATTTTTTATCAGTAAATTTTTCGTTTCCTGAAAAATTAATTTCACTAATTTTAACTTTTTCACCTCTATCAACTTTTACAACCATGTTAACTTGATTGTCAGAATTTGAGGATGGCGTTGTGTTTATGATGACTTTAGCAGTGTAAAAACCATCTTTCTTGTATTTGTTTTCGATATAATTTTTTGTAGTTGTGATAAGATTTTCATTGACAACTTTATTGGCTACTAAATCATTGTCTTTAATAAAACTTTCAACTTTACCTTTTTTAACTCCAATAAATTTAACATCTGAAAGTTTTGGCAGTTCCATCAATTTCATTTCTAGGTAAATGCTATCACCTTCTACTTTTGTAGTGTAAAAATCGATATCACTAAATAGATTTAATTTGCCAAGTTTTTTTATAGCATTACTAATATCTTCTCCTGGAACTGTTATTGATTGACCTTTTTCTAAACCCGCAAATGTTACAAGGGTTTCGTCATTGTAAGATTTTTTTCCTGTAACATCAACTTTTGCAAGGATATATTTTTTCCCTTGGTCGTATGGGATTCTATCTTGAGCGACAATTTGCTGAAAACTTCCAATTACTAAAAGAGCAATAATTAATCTGATATTTTTTTGTAACACTAAAATCTTATTTAATTTGTTCACTTGTTTTTCCGAACCTTCGTTCTCTTTTTTGGTAACTAATAATTGCTTCGTACAATTCTTTTTCTTTAAAATCTGGCCACAAAACCTCGGTAAAATATAATTCAGCGTAAGCAATTTGCCACAACAAAAAATTACTAATTCGGTGCTCGCCACTTGTTCGAATCAATAAATCTACTTCGGGTAAATTTCGCGTGTAAAGATGCTCATTAATAATTGATTCGTCAAGTTCCTCAATTGAAATTATATTATTTTTAACTTTATCTGAAATGATTTTAACAGCATTTGTGATTTCTTCTCTTGAACTATAACTCAAGGCAAGAGTAAGTGTCATTCGGGTATTATTTTCAGTTTTTTTGATAACTTCTAATAATTCTTTTTGTGCAGAATTAGGAAGTTTGTTTATGTTGCCAATGAAACTCAATTTAATATTGTTTTCTATTAATGTTACTAATTCTTTTTTCAAAGAACTGATTAGTAAATTCATCAATAAATCAACTTCGAGTTTTGGTCGGTTCCAATTTTCTGTAGAAAACGCATAAAGAGTTAGATTTTCGATACCAATGCGAGTACAGGTTTCTATAACAATTCGCAAAGATTTTGTCCCATTTTCATGACCAACGGCTCTTAAAAAACCTTTTTGTTTAGCCCAACGACCATTACCGTCCATAATAATGGCGAGATGTTTTGGTAGTTTTTCTAAATCAATTTGGTCAATCAAATTCATATTAATTGCAGTAACAGGGTTTATCACCAAAAGTATAGGTCAAAGTAAACCCAGAAAAAACATACCAGTCATTACTGTTGTAGTTACCAAATCGCAAGGGTTTTAAATTTGGGTTTTTTGGGTTACTACCATCTATATTATCAGTAAAAGTATATCGTGCTCCAATTTCTGCTCCAAGGATAAAGTTTCTCAAAAAATTAGTTTTCACCCCAACAATCATTGGAATCGCAAAACCTCCATCTTGATAATCTTTTTTTGGTTGTCCATCCACAAAGAAAAGTTGGTTGTAAACAAACCCACTAACACCAGTATATATATAAGGAGTAATTTTTGTTTTAAAATCATGAAGATTAAAATCAAAAAAATTAAATTCCAATCCAGCAGAAAATTCTTTTATCGTGTTTTTAAAACGATAATTTCTATCGAATCTATTAGCAATATCAGACTGTTTATCACTCGCATAAATTCCTGATTGCATGTATGAAAATCGCCAAGCATGTCTGGGGCTTTTGTTCCATTTATACAAAAAACCAAATGCAAATTTGTTTGGCGAGACATAATCTGTTGGTCCAACATCACCAATGAAATTACTACCTCCAACAAATCCACCAATCTCATGAATTTGTGAACTCATTGTATTGAATCCGAAGAAACTAATTATAATAATAAAAAAAAATCTAGTCATGGATTTTAAAATAGCGTGCAAATATAACAATTATAAAGAATTATTTGAAAACAAATTTATTTATAACCATAAAATTTGACAAGTTATGATTTCTCACTTTGAGAAATTCTTTACAGAACGCTAAAAACTAATGTATTCGTATAATTAATTCAAAAATGGTTGTTAAATTAAATCCATAAAAAAAGTCTAACTTTCGTTAGACTTTTTTTACTTTTATGATTTGATTACAACAAAGCTGTTAAACTATCAGCATAAGTTTGCTTTGGAGCAACTCCTACTTGACGCCCAACAACTTCTCCGTTTTGAAAAACCAAAACAGTAGGAATGTTTCTTACACCATATTTTGCAGCAAATTCTTGATTTGCATCTACATCAACTTTTCCAACAACTGCTTTTCCTTCAAAATCAACAGCTATTTCCTCAATAACTGGTCCAACCATTCTACAAGGTCCACACCATGCCGCCCAAAAATCAACCATCACGGGTTGAGTAGATTTTAATACAACTTCTTCAAAAGTTGCGTCTGTAATAGTTAGTGCCATTTTATTATATTTTAAGATTATGTTTATTATTTTGAATTGCAAATTTATAAATTAAAACTTGATTTTTTATCTATCGAAAATCAGTTTTTCTTATAATTCAATTATTTTTTGTTATTTAAAGTTCAATTAAAACTTGTTTTATGATTGCTATGACTACAAAAGGTTTTAAAAAATAAAATAAAACAATTATCTTTGCAACAATATATTTATGATTTGGTAACAATCCTAAATCAAAAATCCTTAATTAGAAATGAAACATACAAGAGTTAAAAACTTACTCAACAGCGAATCAACTATTTCAGAAATAAATGCAAAAGGTTGGGTACGAACATTTAGAAATAATCAATTTATAGCCTTAAACGATGGTTCAACAATAGAAAATATTCAATGTGTTGTTGATTTCGAAAATACACCCGAAGAAACTTTAAAAAGAATTACTACAGGTGCGGCAATTTCTGTAACTGGTTCTTTAGTAGAAAGTCAAGGAGCGGGGCAAAGATTCGAAATTCAGGTTCAAAAACTTGAAATTTTGGGTGATTCTGATGCCGAAAAATTTCCAATTCAACCCAAAAACAAACCAAGTTTAGACTTCTTACGCGAAAATGCACATTTACGTGTGCGAACTAACATGTTTCAAGCAATTATGCGTGTGCGTTCGGTTTTGTCATTTGCAGTTCATAATTATTTTCAAGAAAAAGGGTTTGTATATGTTAACACACCAATCATTACCGGAAGTGATGCCGAAGGTGCTGGTGAAATGTTTAAAGTAACTGCTTTACCATTCGATAATACTCCTAGAACGGAAAACGGAAAAGTAAATTACAAAGAAGATTTTTTTGGAAAAGAAACCAATCTAACCGTTTCTGGGCAACTCGAAGGAGAAACTTTTGCAATGGCTTTAGGACAAATATATACTTTTGGGCCAACTTTTAGAGCCGAAAACTCCAATACTTCAAGACATTTGGCAGAATTTTGGATGATTGAACCCGAAGTAGCTTTCAACGATTTAACTGCTAATATGGATTTAGCAGAAGATTTTATAAAATATGTTGTAAAATATACCGTTGATACATGTGCTGATGATTTAAAGTTTTTAGAAACTCGTTTGTTAGACGAAGAAAAATCAAAACCACAAGCCGAAAGAAGCGAAATGACCTTGTTAGAAAAACTAAATTTTGTTTTATCAAACGATTTTAAAAGAGTTTCTTACACAGAGGCAATTGATATTTTGAGAGATTGTACACCAAACAAAAAGAAAAAATTTAATTATATCATTAATGAATGGGGTGCAGATTTACAAAGTGAACATGAGCGTTTTTTAGTTGAAAAGCATTTCAAATGTCCTGTAATTTTATTTGATTATCCTGCAAATATCAAAGCCTTTTATATGCGTTTGAACGAGGATGGAAAAACCGTTCGTGCCATGGACATTTTATTTCCAGGAATTGGCGAAATAGTAGGTGGATCACAACGTGAAGAACGTTTTGAAGTCCTTGTAGAAAAAATGAAAGTTCTTGGAATTGATGAAGAAGAATTGTGGTGGTATCTTGACACAAGACGTTTTGGTAGTGCCGTTCACTCTGGTTTTGGACTTGGTTTCGAACGTTTGGTACTATTTGTTACCGGAATGACCAATATCCGTGATGTAATTCCTTTCCCAAGAACGCCAATGAATGCTGAATTTTAAAAAAAGTTGTAGATCCTAATTTATGATAATATATTTTGAAAATGACATTAAAAGTGATTGGGTAGGTTATCAGAAATTAATTAATCTTGTAAATGAAGCAAAAAACATTAAAGATTATGAAATAATTTTTGATTTTTCTGGAGTAAATTTTTTTGAAGCAAATTTATGTGCTGTTTTAGGCACAATTATTGAAATATTAGAAAATGATAATAAAAGAATTATTTTTCAAAATTTTAATACTGATGTAGAGACAATATTAAGAAAAAATGAATTTTTATTAGAACATGGATTTCAAAAAATAATTGATAGTTATGATACGGTTGTTAAATACCGAAAGTTTATACCAACTGATGATGATGGTTTTAATTTATACATCAAGAATGAATTGTTAAACAAAAAAGATTTCCCCCCTCACAGTGAAAAACTTGGTAGAAAAATAACACAAAACATTTTTGAGTTATATGAAAATGCAAGAACTCACGGAAAATGTAATTTTATTCATACTTGTGGTCAATATTATCCTAGAACTAAAGAGAAACATTTTAATATAACAATCGTTGATAGAGGCACTAATATAAAGGACAATGTAAATAATTTTTTAAATACAAATATGCCAGGGAATGAGGCTATTATTTGGGCAATGTTAAAGGGCAATACAACTAAATCTGGAAATATTCCGGGAGGTTTGGGGCTTGATATAATTTTCGAATTTATAAAACTTAATAATGGGAAAATTCAAATTGTATCTTCTGACGGATTTTGGGAATTTAAAAGAGGTATAATTGAAACTAAATTACTACAAAATCCATTTCAAGGAACAATTGCAAATTTACGATTTAATCTCAACGATAGGTCATACTATTCTTTAGTTGAGGAAACAAAAGAACAACTAGAAAATTGGAATTTTACTTTTTAATTTTTTAATAAAATAAAAAACACTAATTTTGTTTAAACATTTTGAAACATGAAAAATATATTAATCAAAGAAATTATCAAAGGAGATATAGCTGTTTCAACTAGCGATGGTGACTCTATTTATAATTTAATAAATGATTATTTATTAAATCATAAAAAAATAACTATTGATTTTGCTGGTATTTCAATAATGACAACAGCCTTTTTAAATGCCGCAATTGGTCAATTATATAGTAATCCTGTATATTCTGATGATTTCCTAAACAATCATCTTAATTTAACAAATGTTGAAAAAGAAGATAGAGTTCTTTTTAGTGAAGTCGTTAAGAGAGCAAAGGAATATTTTAGAGACAAAAAAGGATTCGAAGATTCTGCTAATTCAGTTATTTATGGAGACTAAACTTAAAGAATTCTCTCCAAAATTCAACCAACTTTTTTTCTTCGACAATAATATTTGGATGTTTTTATTTTGCCCTATCGGAAACTATCAGAAAGCAAAACAAACTAACATTTCTGGTTTCTTACAACTATTGAAATCTAAAAACTGTGATATAGTCATTAGCAGTCTAGTGCTTTCTGAATTTTCCAATGCAAATTTAAAACTTGATTTTAGATTGTGGAAAGAAGAAACAAATAACTTTTCGACAGATTATAAAAAAGATTATTTAATAACGTCAAGATATAAGAATACTCTTGAGTTTGTTTCTAGTTGTATCAATCAAATACTTAAATTATCAGAACGTTATTCTGATAATTTTAACTCAATAAATACTATTCATCTATTAGATAATTTTAATCATATGGATTTTAACGATTCATATTATTTAGAATTGTGTAAAAACAATAATTGGATATTAGTTACAGATGATAATGATTTTGATAAAATCAATCATTCAATTCAAATTTTAAAACCTTAAAATTTTAGGTTTTATCTTAATAAAAAAATTTCGCTTTAAAAAAATGTTAAAACAATTTCTAAATTTCAAATTATCACAAAAATTATCTCCACAACAAATCCAGTTGATGAAGTTAATTCAATTGCCTACACAAGCATTCGAGCAACGTTTACTTGAAGAAATGAACGAAAATCCTGCGCTTGAAGGTACTACTGATCAAGAAGAAATTTACGAAAAAGATGAGTTTGATAACAACGATGATTATGACGATGATGATTATGGAAACGAATCCATCGATTCAGGTGATGTAAATATCGATGAATATTTGAGTAACGACGAAACCCCAGATTACAAAACTCAATCTAATAATTATAGCGATGAAGATGATGAAAGAGAATCTCCGTTGTCAGCAGGTGTGAGTTTTCATCAAGATTTGATCAATCAATTAAATACTTTTATTCTAAATGATGCTGATCGAGAAATTGCTGAATTTCTCGTTGGAAGCATTGATGACATGGGCTACATCCGACGAAGTATTATAGATATTGTGGATGATATGGCTTTTACTCAAGCCATTTATACAGATGAAAAAGCCGTCGAAAAAATGCTTCATGTCATTCATGAACTAGAACCATCTGGCGTTGGTGCACGTGACTTGCAAGAATGTTTGTTGTTGCAACTAAAACACAAAACCCCAACCGAATATGTTGCTTTGGCTATAAACATAATTGAATCTCAATTCGAAGCATTTACCAAAAAGCATTATGATAAATTGATTCTGAAATTTAATGTTTCAAATGAGCAGTTGAAATCTGCAATTCACGAAATTGAAAAACTAAATCCAAAACCTGGCGGTGCTTTCACTGGAAACAATAGAGTTACAGAAAATGTAGTTCCAGATTTTGCCATCAGAATTGTTGACGGCGAACTTGAATTGACTTTGAATGGCAGAAATGCACCTTCATTGCACGTTTCAAAAGATTACCAAGAAATGATGCAAACGTATAAAGTTTCTCGTGACAAATCAAATTCTCAAAAAGATGCTGTTCAATTTATAAAACAGAAACTCGATTCGGCAAAATGGTTCATAGATGCTATAAAGCAACGTCAAGAAACTCTTTTTGTAACTATGAATGCAATTATGCATTTTCAAGAAGAATTTTTCTTGGATGGAGAAGATACCAAAATGAAACCAATGATTCTAAAAGACATTGCAGACATGATTGGACTTGATATTTCTACTGTTTCACGTGTTGCAAACAGCAAATATGTTGAAACACCATATGGAACTAAACTAATAAAAGAATTTTTCTCTGAAGCAATGACAAATGATCAAGGTGAAGAAGTATCAACGCTAGAAATCAAGAAAATAATGAAAGATGTTATTGAAGAAGAAGACAAACACAAACCTTTGCCAGACGATCAATTAGCCGAAATTTTAAAAGAACGAGGTTATCCAATTGCACGAAGAACAGTTGCCAAATACAGAGAACAATTAGATATTCCTGTGGCTAGAATGCGTAAAAAAATGTAAAAACTTAATTTTTACATTTTAATTCATGAAAATTATTTTCTAATAAATTTTTAGTTTTTCTTCAAAAAAAACTTCCTTTGAAAAAGGAAGTTTTAATTATAAATCTAAAAAGTCTTAACTTTTAGTATTTGCTGGCGTAATAGTTGCTGCTGGTGCTGCATTTACCATACCTTTAATTTTAATAATTTTTGATTCTGATCCAACAACATTTGTGGTCAAAGTAATTGATTTGTCAATTGCACCTGGTCTTTCAGTCGCATAACGAACACCAATAACACCTTTCGCTCCCGGAGCAATCGGTTCTTTTGGCCAAGTTGGAACAGTACATCCACAAGATCCCTGCGCGTTTGAAATGATTAAAGGTTTGTTACCATTATTTGTAAATCTAAATTCACGATTTGGTTCAGAATTCTGAGCAATTGAACCATAATCAACTGTTTCTGTTTCGAAAACGATACCAGCTCCTTCTACTTTTGATTTAGCAACGGCAACAACTTTAGTTTTTGAAACCTTAGCCACTTTTTTTACTTCTTTTTTAGCAACAGCAACATCTTGTGCCGAAGCAATAGTTGTTCCTAAGAATGCAAAGGCAACTAATAATGCTATTTTTTTCATTTTCCTTAATTTTATAATTACATAGCAAAAGTAAAAAAATATTTCAAATTGAATAACAATTTTATTAAAAAAATTAAATCTTTAACTTGCACCTCAACACTTTATTGTAGTATTTTCGCTTTTTATAAAAATTAAACAATAAAATTTTGGCATCTACTGATAAAATCGTGAAAGAAACGCCGTTGATGAAACAATATAACGAGATAAAACGCAAATATCCCGATGCGTGTTTGCTGTTTCGTGTAGGCGATTTTTATGAAACCTTTGGAGATGATGCCATTCGGGCTTCAAAAATTCTTGGTATTACACTAACAAAACGTGGAGCAGGATCAGAAACAGAAACTGCTTTGGCTGGCTTCCCTCATCATTCCATCAATACCTATTTGCCAAAATTAGTTAAAGCTGGACTTCGCGTGGCGATCTGCGACCAACTCGAAGATCCGAAAATGACTAAATCTATTGTAAAGCGTGGTGTTACCGAATTGGTTACACCAGGAGTTTCGATGAATGATGAAGTATTACAATCAAAATCGAATAATTTTTTAGCATCTGTTTATTTTGGAAAAAAGAATATTGGAGTTTCATTTTTAGATATTTCGACAGGTGAATTTCTAACCGCTCAAGGCAATGATGAATATATTGACAAATTATTACAAAACTTTCAGCCAAGTGAAATTTTAATTCCAAAGGAGCACAAATCTAATTTCAAGACAACTTTTGGCGAAGATTTCCATAATTTTTATCTCGAAGATTGGATTTTTAAAGAAGATTATGCCATTGAAACATTAACCAATCACTTTCAAACCATTTCATTGAAAGGTTTTGGAATAGAAGATTTGAATGAAGGAATTATTGCTTCGGGAGCGATTTTATATTATTTATCAGAAACACAACACAATAAAAGGCAACATATTACCTCGATTTCTCGAATTGCTGAAGATGCTTATGTTTGGATGGATCGATTTACCATTCGAAATTTAGAATTATACCATTCCTATAATCCAAATGCTGTAACTTTACTTGATGTTATTGATAAAACCAATTCGCCAATGGGATCAAGATTACTCAAGCGCTGGTTGGCATTGCCGTTAAAAGACATTAATAAAATAAGAAATCGTCACGAAGTAGTTACTTATCTAAAAGAAAATCAAGCCGTATTAAAAAGCATTCAAACCCAAATCAAACAAATTTCAGATTTAGAACGATTGATTTCTAAAATTGCAACTGGCAAAGTTTCGCCTAGAGAAGTAGTTTATCTTGCCACTTCTTTAGACGCTATAATCCCTATCAAAACATTGACTTTGCAGAGTCAAAACGATTCCGTAAAAACCATTGGCGATAGTTTACACAGTTGTGATTTGTTACGTGAAAAAATAAAAACTACACTCAATCAAGAAGCACCAGTTGCCGTTTCAAAGGGAAATGTTATAACAAAAGGAATCAATAATGAATTAGATGATTTGCGAGCCATTTCCACTTCTGGAAAAGAATTTTTAGAAGGAATTGAAAAACGCGAATCACAAGCAACAGGAATAAATTCATTAAAAATATCTTTCAATAATGTTTTTGGATATTACATTGAAGTGCGAAATATGCATAAAGATAAAGTTCCGACCGAATGGATTCGAAAGCAAACTTTAGTTAATGCTGAAAGATACATCACAGAGGAATTAAAAGAATATGAAACTAAAATTCTGGGTGCCGAAGAAAAAATTCAAAAAATAGAATCCGATTTATTCGAACAATTAGTAGCTTGGATAACTACTTACATAAAACCCGTTCAGTTGAATGCTAATTTGGTGGCACAACTGGATTGCTTGACATCGTTCACACAATTGGCAATCGAAAATAAATATGTTTGTCCAGAATTACATGATGATTTTGAGTTAGACATAAAAGATGGTCGTCATCCAGTTATCGAAAAGCAATTACCTTTCGGAACTCCCTATATTTCCAATGATGTTTTTTTAGATAGAGAAACTCAGCAGTTGATTATGATTACAGGACCAAATATGTCAGGAAAATCAGCCATTTTACGACAAACGGCCTTGATTGTTTTATTAGCACAAATGGGAAGTTTTGTACCAGCCGAAAGTTTAAAAATGGGAATTATTGATAAAATTTTTACTAGAGTTGGTGCAAGTGATAATATTTCGATGGGCGAATCGACTTTTATGGTCGAAATGAACGAAACAGCTTCGATTTTGAATAATATTTCAGACAGAAGTTTAGTTTTACTAGACGAAATTGGTCGTGGAACCAGTACTTATGATGGGATTTCGATTGCTTGGGCAATTGCCGAATTTTTGCATGAACATCCTAGCAAACCTAAAACTTTGTTTGCCACGCATTATCATGAATTGAATGAGATGAGTGATTTATTACCTAGAATTCAAAATTATAATGTTTCAGTAAAAGAATTAAAAGACACTGTTTTGTTTATCCGTAAATTAGTAAAAGGCGGTTCCGCACACAGTTTTGGAATTCATGTTGCAAAAATGGCTGGAATGCCTCAAACAGTAATTCTAAAAGCCCAAAAACTACTCAAAAAACTAGAAAAAGATCATTCTGGTGATGTTTTAGCGGGTATTAAACAAGAGAAAGAACAAATGCAAATGAGTTTCTTTAACCTCGACGATCCGTTATTAGAGGAAATCAAAGAAGAAATTCTTAATTTAGATATAAATACCCTAACACCAATAGAAGCAATGATGAAATTGAATGAAATCAAAAGAATGTTGACCAAGAAATAGGTTGTTTGAATCACACATTATCAATGAATTGTAACATAAAATATTTTTTTTAGACAAAACACTTGCAAAACTGAATTAAAGTATTAAATTTGCACTCGCATTACCAACAAGTATTGCATTATTGAAATTTTGAAAATGCGAAAATAGCTCAGTTGGTAGAGCGCGACCTTGCCAAGGTCGAGGTCGCGGGTTCGAGCCCCGTTTTTCGCTCAATACCAAATTTAATTATTTAGTTAAAACCGCTTGGGTGGTGAAATTGGTAGACACGCTGGACTTAAAATCCAGTGACTGTAATGGTCGTACGGGTTCAAGTCCCGTCCCGAGTACTAAAAAACCTCATAATCTTTTGATTATGAGGTTTTTAAATTTTACATGGTGTTTAAAACTAATTTTTTATCATTTTTTTAAAACAATATTCATATCATAACTTTTGTGAAATTTTAAGTTCTGTATATATCCAAAAAGAAGTTTTAATAAACAAATTAGCAATTTTTGACAAAAATAAATCTTTCATTATTTTTAATTTTGATAAAAATTAATCAAAATGAAGAATTCAATTATTATTTTATTTGTTATTATTTCTACAATTACCTTCGCACAACAATTAGAGAGAAAATCTTGGTTTGGTGCACGATTAGAGCCAATTACTAAAGAAGATTCTGAAAAACTAAAACTAAAAACCCTCGAAGGTTTAAAAATCATTCAAGTGGTTGATAAGGGAACATGCAAACTGTTAAACCTTCAAGTCGATGATGTTATCTTGAAAATTAACAATCAAAAATATGCTTCAGCAAAAGACGTTGCTGTTTTTATTACTTCTTTGAAAGAAAATTCACCTATTGAAGTTTTAATTTTTAGAAACGGGAAACAACAAACCATCAAAGCAAAAACGGTCGGAAAACCTCGTGAGACTAATTCAAATTGCGAAATCATTTATGACCAAACATCCTTTAGAAACGGAAAACTTGCAGTAATAATCAACAAACCAAAAAAGGAAGGTAAACATCCAACCATGCTTTTTATTCCTGGATACACGTGCAGTTCTTTAGATAATTTACCAGATAATTATGCCTATGCAAGAATTATAAAAGCCTACAGCGACGCTGGATTTGTAGTAGTTCGTGTCGAAAAAAGTGGTATGGGAGATAGCCAAAACACTCCTGATTGCTCTTCCACAAATTTATACGACGAAATAGAAAATTTTCAGGTTGGACTAGACAAATTAAAGACTTTACCTTACGTTGACCTAAAAAATATTTTTATTTTTGGACATTCAATGGGTGGTATAATTGCTCCTGCATTAACGTCAAAAAATGAGATTAGAGGCGTAATCGTAAACGGAACAGTTGTTAAAAGTTGGTTTGAATATACCCTAGAAATGAACCGATTACAATTGATGCTTGCCAAACCCAATGTTTTTGAATATGAAAAAACCTGTCGTTTGCAAACTGACATTGCCTATGAATATTATATTCAGAAAAAACCAATTCAAGAAATTGCTTCAACAGAAGAACGAAAAGCAGCTCTAAAAAAGGATTGGGAATGGGATGGTGATAATCGTATTTTTAGCCGAAATCAAGAATATTGGCGCCAAATTCAAGAAATTCCTTTGTTAGAATACTGGAAAAATACCAATGCTAGAGTGCTAGTTCAATTTGGCGGTGCCGATATTCAAGCATTTTCAAGAGCAGATCATGAGCAAATTGTTTATACCGTGAATCAATTTCATCCTGGAAATGCCGAATTAATGGTTTTTCCCGAGGCTGATCATTTGTTTGCCAAAAGTGGGACTTTACAAAACGCTTACAACATGTATGCTACTGGGAAATACAATGAATTATTTGACATGTACGACACATCTATTGGAGAAAAAACAATTGAATGGTCTTTAAAGCAAATTGTCAAATAGATTTAATGTAGCAAAAAATAAAAAAACATACTTATACTAAAACCAATAATCCAATGATAAAATTTATAATAACTGTTGTTCTGAGTATATTTTCATATGTGTATACAGATGCACAAGAAATAACTTGGAAAAAACTTACAACTGAACCATACAAAGGCAAGCAAGATGATATTACTTTTATAGATGAAAACACAGGCTGGTATGTGAATGGTTTTGGAAATATTTTTCACACAGAAGATGGAGGAACTACTTGGCAAAACCAACTTAAAAAAGAAGGAACATTTTTCAGAACAATCGCTTTTGTAGATAAAAATATAGGTTTTGCAGGCACTGTAGGAACCGATTATTTTCCAAATGTAAAAGACTCTATTCCGCTTTATGGTACAAAAGATGGCGGGAAAACTTGGAATCCAGTAAAGTATAAAGGCCCTTATGTAAAAGGATTATGTGCCATTGATATTGTAAAAGAGCAATTTATCAATGCAGGTAATATCGATTATAAGTATCGTTTATATGGCGTTGGTCGAGTGGGAAGTCCCGCTAATTTTATGGTATCGCATGATGGAGGCGAAACTTGGGTCTCGAATTCAATGCAAAAAGATTGTAAAATGCTTTTTGACATCAAAATGTTAGACAAAAATGAAGGTTTTGCTTGTGCAGCTTCAAGCGAGGACATGGAAAAATCTAATGCAGTAATTCTAAAAACAAAAGATGGTGGAAAAACATGGAAAAAAGTATATCAATCCAAACGACCATTTGAATGCACCTGGAAAGCCAGTTTCCCGAGTAAAAAAGTAGGTTATGTTACTATTCAAAGTTACAATCCTGATGAAAAAATCAAACAACAACATATTGCCAAAACTATCGATGGAGGCAAAACATGGAAAGAACTAGATTTGGTTGCTGATGCAGGTTCAAGAGAATTTGGAGTTGGTTTCATTGACGAAAATCATGGTTTTGTAGGCACAATGAATACAGGATTTGAGACCAAAGATGGTGGAAAAACTTGGACAAAAATTGATTTAGGAATGGCATGTAATAAAATTAGAATATACAAAAACACTCAAGGAAAAATATATGGCTATGCAATTGGAGTAAATGTTTTTAAATTTTAGAATGTAATTTGTAACAAATTGTTAACTTTGAAGTCTAACGAGTAATTAACATTCTAAAAATAATATTTATGAAAACAATTAAAAATCTAATAATGCTCATAGCATTAACAATTACTTTTTCAACATCTTTTGCTCAAAATGTAGCTTCAAAAGAACTTATATGTAAAAAATGGATTGTTGACGATGAAAGTATGAAACCCGTACTTTTGAAGATGATGAAAGAAAACCCAATGGCCGCTGGTGCAAGTGACGCCGATTTGCAAATGGGTTTAAACATGGCTATGGAGCAAATTTCTGGTTCAAAAATGGAGTACAAATTAGATGGAACCACTGCCAAAGTAGCAAAAAGCGGAAATTCTAATGGAACATGGTCTTTATCTGCTGATGGTAAAGAACTAACAACAAAAAGTGATGGTAAACCAGATAGAATTTTTAGTTTTGTTGAAATATCCAAAACAAAATTGAGTATTATGTCCTCTGATGGTAAAAATATAATTTTCAAACCAGAATAAATTTAATAAAAAACCGAAAATTAATTTTCGGTTTTTTTTAAATCACTTTCAAAATCTTTCTGGCAAGTGATTTATAAGCAGGTGAATTGCCAACGGCATCTTTTTCGAGAATAATTCGCAATTCAGGATAAATCCACTCTTGGGTTTTGCCAATTTCGAATAAAATATAAATGGCATGTTGTTTCACCGCCAATCGATAATCAGATATTAACCAATCAAAACAGATTTCGGTTAGTTTTTCTATTTGAATTTCAGTTAGAAAATCGGAATTTGTTTTGATTTTTTTTGAATTATCTTGAACCAAATGCATTACAAATCTTGATATTGACCGAATCGCAGAATCATTTTTTAGAAAATGTAAATCATTTAGAATTATATCTTTATACTGATAAAGCAAACCAAATTGCAATTCAAAAACAATATCTAAAATCGCAGCAGCACGATGGTGACTTTTATCATTTATATCAAATGAATGCGTAATTACATCAGGCAATAAATTTAAGTTTTGCAATACAAAATTCGCATTATCATGACGACTTTTAGTATGCGCCGTGCTATTTTTAATTCGATTATAAAATTCTAAATCCATGTAATATTTTTTAACTTGAAACCTGAAATCTGCAACCTGAAATCTGAGACTGAAAACTGCGACTAAAACCTATTTTTAGCCTCAATCCATTTGCTCATATATTTTGTACTTTTCAGAGTTTGCATTTGCAACATTTCTCCAATAAAATTTTTAGTTCTATGATTTTGTAAATCGCTTTGAGTTTCAAGAATTTTATCGATAAATAATTTTCCAAATAAATTTTTGCTGTAACGATTATTTATAATTTCAATTCCGTTTTTTTGAGCGACTTTCCAAGCATTTTCATTCAAATAAAATTCCACGGCTGCATTTACAAACTCGATTTCATTATCAACAATTTTACCATTCCAATCAAAATTTACTGACATTGATTCTGCTCCAATTGTAGTCGTTATACTTGGCGTTCCACATTGCATGGCATCGGTTAATTTTCCTTTTATTCCAGCGCCAAACCGAATCGGAGCCAATAGAACTCTAGCGTTTTTAATAACTTCATTAGCGTTTTCTGCACGACCTTTAATCAAGAAACCATCTTTTTCGTTGTGCAACTGCATTGCTTTTTCGGTAACATAACTTCCGTAAATGTGCATTTCGGCTTTTGGAAGTTGTTTTTTTATCAAAGGCCAAATGGTTTCTTTCAGGTACAAAACCGCATTCCAATTGGGTTCATGACGAAAATTCCCAATAGTTATAAAATGCTGCCTTTCGGCAAATGACGGAAAAGTATCAAAATCAGGGGCATTAATTTCATCTAATAAAAAAGGTAAATAGTGCAAAATCTGTGAATCAATTTTGAAAACCGAAGTTAAAATCTGCATTTCAACTTCTGAAATAATTAGTGAAATATCACACCTATATATAGAAGCAATTTCGCGTTTTGCTAAATCCGAATTCAAATAATCATCATTTGTAGTTAGTTTTTGTTTCTTAAAATTTTCAAATCGAGTGTTTCTAACAAAATGTAAATCTTCGGTATCGAGAATTCTTAAACAATTGGGCAGACTTTCAGCAATGCGCCAGCCAAATTGTTCTTCAATCATGAAACGGTCAAAAATCACAACATCAGGTTTTAATTCCAAAACAAAATCATCAAAACTCGAATTATTCAATTCAATAGCAACCATTTTGACATGTATCGATTTCAAATCGAATGAAAATTCTCCAATTGCAGCCACACAAGCAAAAACAACTTCGAAATTTTGTTTTTGAAATTGCTCAATTATCTGCAACATACGGTTTCCCGCAGCAGTAGAATTTGGTTCAGGCCAAACGGTACCAATTATTAAAATTTTTAACATATATACTAGGTAGAAAATCTCTTATTATCAAAGCAAGGTTAAGAAAAATTATTGACACGAATTTCACGAATTTTATCAAATAAAATGATATTATTAAAAGATTATTTAATTTTATTCAAAAATAATTCGTGAAAATTTGTGAAATTCGTGTCAAAACTTTCTCATGCGAATGTTATGTAAAAATATCAAATATCAATTGCTAAATAGTATATTTGCAAATTATTTTTAAATTTAAAAAATGATACAACTTCACGACAAACAATTCGTTCCTTTTATTTCAGAAGAAGAAATTAGTTTTGCAATAAAAAGTATGGCAAAACAAATGGACGATGATTTTTTTGATGAAATTCCAGTTTTTATTGGTGTTTTGAATGGTTCGTTTATGGTTTTGTCCGATTTAATGAAAAATTATCGAGGCATGTGCGAAGTTAGTTTTGTAAAAATGGCTTCTTATGAAGGAACAAAATCAACCAATGAAGTTAAAGAATTAATTGGGTTAAACCAAAATCTTGAAGGTAGAACAGTTGTTATTGTTGAAGATATTGTCGATACAGGCAATACTATCGAAGAACTGAAAATTATTTTAAAAAATCAAAAAGTAAAACATTTGAAAATTGCAACTTTGTTTTTCAAACCAGATGCTTACAAAAAAGATATTAAATTAGATTACATTGGAATAAGAATTCCAGATAAATTCATTGTTGGTTTCGGGCTAGATTATGATGGTTTAGGCAGAAATCTTCAAGATGTTTATCAATTAGCATAAGCCCCAAAACCCCCGGAGGGGGAATTGTAAATGACAACACACAACTTACAACTTTTTTAAAAATGATCAATATCGTTTTATTCGGGAAACCCGGAGCAGGCAAAGGCACACAAGCCGAATTTTTGAAAACAAAATACAATCTAACCCATCTTTCGACAGGAGATATTTTTAGATTTAATATTAAAAATGAAACAGATTTAGGCAAATTGGCAAAAACTTTTATGGATCATGGCGATTTGGTTCCAGACGAAGTAACCATAAAAATGCTAAATTCTGAAGTTGAAAAAAACCAAGATTCAGCAGGATTTTTGTTTGATGGTTTTCCAAGAACATTGGCACAAGCCATTGCTTTAGATGAATTTTTAGCCACTAAAAACCAAAAAATAACAGCAACAATTGCTCTTGAAGCAGATGATGAAATTTTAGTTCAAAGATTATTAGAACGCGGCAAAACATCAGGTCGACCAGACGATCAAGACGAAAATAAAATCAGAAATCGATACGACGAATACAACCAAAAAACAGCACCATTAATGAATTTTTATGTGCACCAGAATAAATTTCATGCTGTTGATGGAATTGGTACAATCGAAGAAATCACAAATAGACTAAGTAAAGTTATTGATAATTTGTAACTTAGCAAAAAAATAAAAGGCGTTCCTAAAAAAACGAAGTTCAACCAAATAATTCAAATTGGAAATTTTAATAATACTGTTTCTTATCATTCTTAATGGAGTTTTTTCAATGTCAGAAATTGCATTGATATCCTCACGAAAAAACAGACTAGAAAATGCTGCTAAAAAAGGCAGTAAAAACGCTCAAACTGCGCTAGATCTTGCAAATTCCCCAAATAAATTTTTATCAACTGTACAAATTGGTATCACTTTAATCGGAATTCTTACAGGTATTTTTTCTGGAGATAAAATCACAACCGACGTGAGAACATTTGTAGAAAGTTTTGCGGTTTTTCAACCCTATGCTGAAACTATTTCAGTTGGAATAGTAGTTGTAACTTTAACTTTTTTCTCATTAGTTCTTGGCGAATTATTACCGAAACGAATTGGTTTGAATCATCCAGAATCGATTGCAAAATCAGTAGCCATGCCAATGAAAGCAATTTCGGTTATAACGGCACCATTCATCTGGTTGTTGACAATTACTACTGAATTCTTATTGAAAGTTTTAATGATAAAACCATCGGCCGACGGAAAAGTTACCGAAGAAGAAATTAAAGCCATTATAAAAGAAGGAACCGAAGGTGGCGAAGTTCAAGAAATTGAGCAAGATATTGTGGAACGTGTTTTCCATATTGGCGACCGAAAAGTGAATTCGTTGATGACGCACAGAAAATCGGTAGTTTTTATTCCATTAAATTCTAATAAAGATCAAGTTAAAGATTTAATGTTGAAAGAATTACATTCGATTTATCCTGTTTATGGAGAAAATTATGATGATATTGTTGGAGTCGTAAATCTTAAAAATATTTTTTCGAATATTGATAAAGATAATTTTAATCTAAAGAATATTCTAACCGAAGCGCCATATATCATGGAGCAAACTACTGCCTACAAAGCATTAGAAAACTTCAAAAAGAGCGGTATTCATTATGCTTTTATATCAGATGAATATGGTGATTTTCAGGGAATTTTGACTTTAAATGATATTTTAGAAGCACTTGTTGGCGATGCGTCTGATTTTTACAAAGACGATTTTATGCTTCAAGAACGCGAAGATGGAACTTGGCTTGTAGATGGACATTATTCTTTGCACGACTTTTTAACCTATTTTGAGTTGGATGATTTGATAAATGATTATGAAGTTACAACTGTTTCTGGACTAATAATGACTGAATTATCGCACATTCCAAAACAAGGCGAAAAACTAGTTTGGCAGAAATTTGAGTTAGAAGTCATTGACATGGATGGTGTAATGATTGATAAAGTGATGGTAAAGAGTTTGAAAGTTTAAAGTTGTTTAAAAAAGTTTAAAGTCGTTTTCCGACGATTTAAACAATTTTAAACAAAATAAACAAAAAATGACAGGAGATTTGAAATTAAAAGGAGGACTTCCAGCGGAAGTCGGGCATTTTTTTAGATTTTCTTAAATAATAAAATTATGACTGAAGGTAACTTCGTAGATTACGTAAAAATATATGTTTCGTCAGGAAAAGGCGGAAAAGGTTCTACGCATTTGCACAGAGAAAAATTTATTGAAAAAGGTGGTCCTGATGGTGGCGATGGTGGTCGTGGCGGACATGTATATTTAGTTGGAAACAAAGGTCTTTGGACGCTTTTTCATTTAAAATTTGCACGTCACGTCAAAGCAGGGCATGGTGGCGATGGCGGTGGCGACAGAAGTACAGGAGCCGATGGAGATGATAAATTTATTGAAGTTCCTCTAGGAACAGTAGTTCGAGATAAAGAAACTGATGAAATTTTATTCGAAATTACAGAAGATGGCGAAAAACAGATTCTTTCACGAGGCGGAAAAGGTGGTTTAGGAAACTGGCATTTTCGATCATCGACCAATCAAACGCCAAGATATTCGCAACCTGGTTTGCCAGGAATAGAAATGGACGTGATTCTAGAATTGAAAGTTCTTGCCGATGTTGGTTTAGTAGGTTTCCCGAATGCTGGAAAATCAACTTTGTTATCAGTTTTGACATCTGCAAAACCAAAAATTGCCGATTATCC
>JANPDC010000107.1:0-72455 GCA_031431275.1 Bacteroidota bacterium | reverse complement strand
CATTTATTAGAGGTTAGTAATGGAGTTTTTGAGCCAAAAACTTTTTCAATGGCTTTCATTTCTGATGAATCGCCTTGAATGGTTCCTGGAGCGTGCATTACAATGACATCAACATCATTTAGATTCGTGTCTTGCAAAGCCATTTTCATTGATTTCTGAAAACAGATTGCTTCCGCAGATATTGAAATGCTGTGTTCTAAAATTTCGGTGGAATAACCAATGCCTTCGATTGTGGCTAAAGTTTTATTAGATTTTCCAATTTCGAGACAACAAACGGCTGCTCCTTCACCAAGAATCATGCTGTTTTTAGTTTTCAAGAAATCTAATGTTTTGCAGGGATAATCATCATTTGATTTGGAGTAAATTTTCAGGGCTTGCATTTGCGCAATCGTGAAATCAGTTAATGGTGCTTCGCTGCCTCCAACCAAAAATTTGCTTGCCATTTCTGATTTTAGCCAAGCAATTCCGTTCATCATGGCATGTAATGCTGTTGAGCACGTTATGGAATGCGAAATTTCTGGTCCTGATGTTTGCAAATCATGTGCAACCCAGGTCGATATGTTGCCTAAAGTTGTGGTTGGCGATGCTAAAACATTGGCTTTGCCTGATTCTAGAAAGTCTTTGTGATGTTGCTCGAACAATTCAGTGGCTCCTCGTGATGAACCTAGATTAATTCCAAAATCATCGCCCATTGTCCAATTGGCATTTTTGATGGCTTGCCGCGAGGCGTGAATGGCAAAAAGTACAGAATTGTCTAATGATTTGTATTTTGAATCTGATTTTTTGAGGTTTTCGATTTCGGTTTTTGAATTTTCATCGAGTGATGAAATCCAGTTGTTGTTGGCGTTTTTTGTGAAATAATGATTTTCATTCAGGTAATTGTTCCAAATAGTTTCTGGATTATTCCCTAATGGCGATATGGATGCGAATGCGGTTATTGATATTGTTTTTGGCAAAATTTTTATTGCAAAGTTATTAAAATTGTTCCTGATTTCAATTGATAATGTTAATTCACTAACAGAGAGATCTTTTTTATAAAGATTTACTATATTTCACTTTTAGATTTAAATCTATTATATTTTTTGTAGAGGTGCACAGCAGTACATACAGTATTATTCTAATAAATAGTTAGTAACGAAATACCTAACAGGTTGAAAAAAACTGTTAGGATATTAAACTATTTCTAGAACATTTTCGATTGCATTATAAATGGTATTAAGTTGATTTTCTGTGATAACATAGGGTGGCAAAATATAAATTGTGCTTCCAACGGGTCTTAGAATCACGCCATTTTCTATAAAAAAATCATACATTTTGTTGCGCAATGTGCCGTAGTAACTTTCTTGGTTTTCGGTTTTGACTTCGAGTGCAAAAATGACCCCGAGTACTCGTGTTGCTTGTACTTTTGGATGGTTTTTTATTCGGTTTTGAAATGTTAAATGGCTTGTGTTTATGCGAATGATGTTTTCTTGCATTTCGGTGGTTTGCAATAAATCGATACTTGCTAGTGCGGCTGCGCAACCTGTTGGATTGGCGGTGAATGTATGTCCGTGAAAGAGGGCTTTGTTAACATCATCGTCATAAAAGCCGTCGTAAATTTCTTGAACAAAAGTGGTTATTGCCATTGGAATTGTGCCACCTGTGAGTGCTTTTGATAAACACATCATGTCGGGTTTATGAATCAAATAATCTGTTGCAAAAGTTTTTCCGGTTTTGCCGAAACCTGTCATGACTTCGTCGGCGATTGTAAAAACTTTGTGTTGGTTGCAAATTGCAATCATTTTGTCTAAAACTTCGGGTTCGTACACGATCATTCCTGCTGCTCCAAGAACTAATGGTTCGAATATAAACGCCGCATATTCGTTGGTTGCGACCAACTTTTGCAATTGTTGTAGGGATTTTTCTTCGTTGCCTTTTGTCGGAATCGGAATGCGAATGACTTCTAACAAGGAATTTTTGAATGCTTCGGTGTAAAAAGTGATGCCACTTGCAGCCATTGCGCCAAAGGTATCGCCATGAAATGCATCTTCAAAGGCTATGATTTTGTTGCGTTTGTCGCCTTTGTTATAAAAATATTGAAGGGCGCCTTTTAGAGCTACTTCTACTGCGGTTGACCCATTGTCTGAAAAGAAAATTTTCTTTTGGTTTGAGGGTAAAATTTCCATTAACTTTTCTGACAATAAAACGGCTTTGTCATGAGTGAATCCACCAAAAAGAACATGCTCCAATGTGGTGAGTTGTTTGTAAATAGCATCTGCAATTGTCACGTTTGAATGTCCGAAAGGATTGACCCACCAAGAGGCAATTCCGTCGATATATTCTTTACCATTTTCATCCCAAAGCAAGGCATCTTTTCCTTTTACAATCGCTGGATGTGGTTTTGCGGTTTTATGTTGCGTGTATGGGTGCCAGTTGTGTTTTTGGTCTCTTTCGGATAATGTCATTGTAGTTTTTGATTTCAATTTCGAAATTTTATACAAATGTACAAAGTCTATTTTCTAAAGTCTTAATTCTAAAGTCTTAATTCTAATTTTAATAAATTTTCTCTAAATAAATCGGCATATTCCAATATAACATTTTTATCGAAATAGGGTTCTTGATTGATTCGTCCAATAAAATTTACTTTGGTTTTTGAGAGTATGATTGATTCGGTTGCTTTGTTTTCATCGCCCGAAAAAATGATTCCAGCAATTTGAATTTTTCTAGATTTTAAGGCTTCAATTGTCAGTAATGTATGGTTGATGCTGCCTAAATAATGTCGAGAAACTACGATAACTTTGTAATCGGGCTTGATTAAATCGATTACACAATCTGTTTCGTTTAATGGCACGAACAATCCGCCAGCACCTTCAATTACTAAATGATTTTCTGTTTTTGGTTCAATGATTTTTTTTAGATCAATTTTGATATTGTCAATTTCGGCAGCGTAATGCGGACTTGCAGGAGTTTTTAATTGATAAGCGTTTTCGAAGATAACCGACTTTCGACTGCGCTCAGGAGGACAAGAAATTAATGATTTGACTTTGTGTGAATCCGAATTTTCTAAATCGCCTGATTGAATGGGTTTCCAATAATCGGCTTGCAAGGCTTCGACAACAATTGACGAGGCTATTGTTTTACCGACATCGGTTGAAATTCCTGTGATGAATAGTTTCATGTTTTTTGTTTTGTTGTAAAGTCTACAAAGAAAAACTAAATTTAGATAAGAAAAATAAAAGCAACCCGAAAGTTGCTTTTGTTTTATAGGACAAATTTGAAAAATTAATTTTTAAATGAGAATTAATCTAATATTGGTTTTACGGTATATCCAGCCTTTGTTAGTAAACTAATTAAACCTTTTTCACCGGGTAAATGACCTGCTCCAACTGCAATGAAAACGCTTTCTTTTTTAATTAATTCGGGCAATATAGAAACCCAATTAATATTTCTATTATCAAGCATGGCGGCTTGTGTTTTTTTATTCATCATTTTTGGATCTGTGGCTTGAGAATAAATATTTTTGATATTTTCTTCTTTATAATCTTGAACCATCTTGCTAGTGAGTTCTTTGTTCATATCTTTTAGCATCGTTATCATTTCTTGATCCGTATAGGCATTACCTAAAATATCTAATTGGTCTTTAACTTTTTCTAACCCAATTACGGTGTTATTTAATGCTTTTGCTTTGGTAATAAATTCCATTTCATAAAACTTTAGATTTTCACAACCAAAAGATTTCATTGCAATTAAACTCATCACAGTCATCATTGTGAAACTATCAACCTGGCTTAGTTTCATTCCGGTGGTCTTTTGTAAAATTTCGTCTAGTTCTTTCGATTGTTCCGCTGTAAGTTTTTTAGTTAGAGGCGTTTCGCTTATTACTGATTTTTGCATGAAACTCATTTCCTCAGCATCATTCATGTTGATTTCTAATGCCAATTTTGATGTTTTTTCAAAAGCTTTAGTGACTTTTTCTTTCATAAAAAAATCGTTTCCACAAATCATATGAATTGTTCCATATAGATAGGATGGTTTCTCAATTCCTTTCCCCGAAATTTCCCATAACAATGAATTCTCTTTTTTTGCGGTTTGAGCATTTGTTGTAGAGCAAAATATTGTTATAAAAAACATCATCATTAGTCCAATACTATTTTTCATCTTTTTATTTTTATAGTTATAATGAATTAGTATCGATAAAATAAAAACGTTACAATTTTTTTAAAGTATTTTTATAGAAGTGAGTAAATACAACGAATTAGTTCAGAAATATTTTCTTTCGAATCATAATTGTGTAAACATATGCGCAATCGTTCTTGACCTTCGGGAACTGTTGGCGACAAGATTGCTTTTACATTAAATCCTTTTTCTTGAATTGTTTTGGCAATCATTTTTACTTTTTCGTTTCCGGGAATTATTGCTGATTGGATTGCGGATTTACTTCTAACAAAAAGAGGTTTTAGTCCTAATAAACTTTTTTGTTGATTGAAATGCACAATGTTTTCTCGTAATTTTTCAACTTCAGTTTTGTCTTTTGACAAATGCTGATAAGCCATTAAAATTGTTGCAACAGAATGTGGTGAAAGTCCAGTCGTGTATATAAAACTTCTGGCGAAATTGACTAAATAATCCTTTAAATTTTGACAACCAAGAATTGCTGCTCCGTGACATCCTAGTCCTTTTCCGAAAGTCATAATTCGTGCAAAAATTTTATCTTGAAGTTGATATTCTTGAACCAATCCTTGACCGTTTTCTCCAAAAACTCCCAACGCATGTGCTTCGTCAATGACTAAAAGACAATTGTATTTCTCTGAAACATGAATTAATTCTTCTAGATTAGGGCAATCACCATCCATAGAAAAAACGGATTCGGTCACGATGTAAACTTGAAACTTGAAACTTGAGACTTGAAACTTTTTAACTTTCTCTTCTAAATCTTCAAAGTCATTGTGATTGAATTTATATGATTTGGCATTTGAGATTAAAATTCCGTCTCGAATCGATGCATGACACAATTCATCAAACAAAATAATATCATTGCGTTGTGGCACACATCCAAAAAAGCCCACATTAGCATCATAACCCGAATTAAAAATTAAAGCCGTTTCTGATTGATGAAAATCGGCAATAAAATCCTCGGTTTCTTGATACAACTGGTGATTGCCAGAAATTAATCTGGAACCAGTTGCGCCATTTATTTTTAGATTTTTATCCAATAAATACTGATGTGTTTGGTCAAATATTAAACTTGATTTTGAGAAACCTAAATAATCATTAGACGAAAAATCAATTAAATCATTTGTAATTGGCAATTCCCGAAAGGACTGGTTTTCGATACGATTTTCGAGTTTTGAAATAAGATTCTTTGGAAAATTCATTTTGTAAAATTATGAATTTGAATTTTAAAATGCTGTTTTTTTTCTTTTTTGTATATTTTGTAATCTTTTGCGTTCAACAATCGTTAATCACTCGTTTTCAAGAGAAAGATTGACTATATTTGCAACTTATTACAATTCGAAGCATGAAACACATCAGAAATTTTTGCATAATTGCACATATTGACCACGGAAAAAGCACGCTTGCAGATAGACTTCTTGGCGCAACTCAAACCGTAACAGCTCGCGAGGAAAAAGCACAATTGCTCGACAATATGGATTTGGAGCGCGAACGTGGCATTACTATAAAAAGTCATGCTATTCAAATGGAATATACTTATAAAGGGCAAGAATATATCTTGAATTTAATAGATACGCCTGGTCACGTTGATTTCTCGTATGAAGTTTCACGATCAATTGCTGCGTGCGAAGGTGCTCTTTTGATTGTAGATGCTGCGCAAAGCATTCAGGCGCAAACTATTTCGAATTTGTATTTGGCTCTAGAAAATGATTTAGAAATTATTCCAGTTCTTAATAAAGTTGATTTGCCGAGTGCGAATCCCGAAGAGGTTTCTGATGATATTATAGATCTTTTGGGTTGCAAACTCGAAGATATTATCCATGCAAGTGGAAAAACTGGTTTTGGTGTTGAGAATATTTTGGCTGCCATCATTGAAAAAATTCCACCACCAAAAGGTAATGTTGATGAACCTTTACAGGCATTGATTTTTGATTCGCACTATAACTCGTTCCGAGGTATTGAAGTTATATTTCGAGTTAAAAATGGGGAAATTCGCAAAGGTCAGAAAATAAAATTTATGGCAACTGGCAATGAATATTATGCTGATGAAATTGGTACATTAAAATTAAATCAAGTTCCAAAAAATGTAATTTCAGCGGGTGATGTGGGCTATTTAATTTCTGGAATTAAAGAAGCCAAAGAAGTAAAAGTTGGTGACACATTAACTGATGCCAAAACACCTACAACCAATATGATTGTTGGTTTTGAAGATGTTAAACCAATGGTTTTTGCTGGAATTTATCCTGTCGATACTGAGGATTATGAAGATTTACGTAATTCAATGGAAAAATTACAATTGAATGATGCTTCTCTTGTTTTTGTTCCAGAAAGTTCAGCAGCATTAGGTTTCGGTTTTCGTTGCGGATTCTTAGGAATGTTGCATATGGAAATTATCCAAGAACGATTGGAACGTGAGTTTGATATGACGGTAATCACAACGGTTCCTAACGTTTCTTATCATGCTTTCACAAAAAAAGCACCTGAGACTGTTATGATTGTCAATAACCCAACTGATTTGCCTGACCCATCAAGTTTGGATAGAGTAGAAGAACCTTATATTAAAGCAACCATCATTACCAAAGCAGATTTTGTGGGTAATGTAATGAGTTTGTGTATTGAAAAACGTGGCGTAATTACCAATCAAACTTATTTAACAACCGAACGTGTTGAGTTGACCTTTGATATGCCATTAGCAGAAATTGTATTCGATTTTTATGACCGTTTAAAAACAGTTTCTAAAGGTTATGCAAGTTTTGATTATTCGCCAATTGGCATGCGAACTTCTAAATTAGTTCGTCTCGATGTTTTGTTAAACGCTACTTCTGTAGATGCACTATCGGCATTGATTCATGAAAGTAACGCTTATCACATTGGTAAGAAAATGTGTGAAAAGCTAAAAGAATTAATTCCGAGACAACAATTTGATATTCCGATTCAAGCCGCAATTGGTGCCAAAATTATTGCTAGAGAAACTATAAAGGCACTCCGAAAAGATGTCACTGCTAAATGTTATGGTGGCGATATTTCTCGTAAACGAAAATTGCTAGAAAAACAGAAAAAAGGTAAAAAAAGAATGCGACAGGTAGGAAATGTAGAAATTCCACAAGAAGCATTTATGGCTGTTTTGAAGTTGAATGATTAGATATTAGACTTTAAAAAATAAATAAAAGACAAACCTAATGACTAAAGTTGTTGGGTTTTTTTGATTAAAAAATCAAATAGGATTTAATAAAAATCAAAATGTTTAATTAAATACTTTATTCATACATACAATTAAAGCACTTTTTTATTAATTTTATAAAAAATTAAATTATGGTGCTAATAATCAACAAAAAAGAATCCAAAAAAGAAATTAAAAATCTTTTAGAAAAGAAAATAAAGAATGTTTCCAAAGCTGGTAATTTGTCGGAACATTTTGGAGGCTTGAAACGAAATATTGACGGACTAGAATATCAGTTAGAAATCAGAAAAAATGAAGATTGATTTTTTAGCGGATACTAATTTTCTGATATATCTTCAAGAAGGAAAAGAGTTTGTAGAACCTTTTTTAATTTATGATTTTGCAGTTTCTTTTATTTCCGAAATTGAACTTCTGGGTTTTAAGAACTTAACAAAACAAGATGAAATCGCACTAAAAAAACTTTTGAACGATAGTTTTATTATTAACTTTAATGAAGATATAAAACAACAAACAATTCGATTAAAACAAAAATATTCGATTAAACTTCCTGATGCAATTATTGCATCAACTGCTATTTTCTATAAAATACCTTTGATCACTTCTGACAAAGGTTTTGGAAAAATAACTGAGATAGAGTTGATTTTACTTGAAAATTAGATAAAATAAAAACCCAATAACTTAAAAACTATTGGGTTTTTTATACATTTTTAATCACATAAGTTACTATTCCCCAAATGATTAATTGGTTTTCTTCTGTAACTTTTATGGGGCTATAGTTGGCGTTTTCTGGCATTAAATACAAACAATCTTTTTCGAGTTTCATTCGTTTTACGGTAAATTCTCCATCAATAAAACAAATAGCAATTTTGTTATTTTGAGGTTCTAAACTTCTATCAACAACCAAAACATCTTTGTCGTTGATGCCAGCGTCAATCATTGAATTTCCTTTGACTTTGATATAAAAAGTTGCCAACGGATTTTCGCTCAATTCTTTATTCAAGTCGATATTGGTCTCCAAAAAATCGGCTGCTGGTGAAGGAAATCCTGCTGAAACGCCTTCTTTTACATATGGAATTCGCAATTCGCTTTCGAAATCGGGAATAAAAAATGTCAGTCCTTTGTTTTTATTTACAGGCATTTTATTTCAAGAATATCTTTAAAATTAGTAGTATATTTTTTTGACAAATGGTTTTGTTTCATATTCCAAGTCAAGTTTAGATTTTGTGTGGCTAATTTTACTTTTTTGTGACCAATTTTTTTATTCAATTTATCCATCGTTTGCATCAGTGCTAAATGTTTTGGATTTTCTTCATCAAATAATTGCAATTGTTTTTTGTCTTCATCGACCAAAGAAGTTAGAATTACACCCGCCTTTTTGAATTTTAAATGTTCGTTTCCTTTATGCAATTGTTTTAATATGTCAATCGCAGCGTTGGATATTGTGAGACTTGAATTAGATGCAAACGGCAAAGTTACCGCCATATTAAAGTAATATTTCGAGGTTTTAATGCTATGTTTGTCAACTTTCAACATTACAATTATGGTATGACAACACGAATTTTGTTTACGCATTTTTTCGGCAGAAACACTTGCAAATGTTGAAACTCGTTCTCGCAAAGAGTCAAAATCTGATATTTGTTTTGGAAAACTTCTAGTAGTGGCAATATTTTTCTTTTGGTCAGGAATGAGATCTAAATCCAGAACCGATTTTCCTTCCAATTCATATTTTAATCGCATTCCAACAATTCCCATTTCTTTTTTAATCCATACTTCGTGTTGTGGTAGCGTAAAATCATAGGCTGTAAAAATATTTCGTAGTTTTATTTTTTTATCCATTCGACTACCAATACCCCAGACGTCTTCAATTTTTGTCCATTTCAAGGCTTTGACTCGTTTTTCTTCGGTGTCAATTACATAAATGCCCGAGGTTCTGTCTTGAAATTTTTTGGCAATTTTGTTAGCAACCTTCGATAACACTTTGGTTTCGGCAAAGCCAATACAAACTGGGATTCCAACCCATTTTTGGATTCGGGTTTTCATTTGTATGCCATAATTGTGATAATCTTGAACATTCAACCCATCAAAATTCATGAATGCTTCATCAATACTATATACTTCTAGATTTGGGGTAAATTGATTTAAGACGCCCATAACCCGATTACTCAAATCACCGTAAAGCGCATAATTAGAGGAAAAAACCTGAACATTTTCTTTTCGAATTAAATCTTTTATTTGAAATGCTGGCGCACCCATTTTTATGCCAACTGCTTTTGCTTCGTTGCTTCTAGAAATCACACAGCCATCGTTATTCGACAAAATTGCAACAGGTTTACCATTGAATTTTGGTTGGAAAACACGTTCGCAAGAAGCATAAAAATTATTACAATCTACAAGTGCATACATTTTGTAAATTTACAGAATCCTTTTTTATGGAAGTAATTTACAAAAGTTAATTTCCTTGATTGTTGATAAAATTTATATTTTCAAAACAGAAATAATATAATGCAAAAAAGCCGATTTGAAATTTCAAATCGGCTTTTTTAGGAGTCTAAAATATTACAAATTAAAAGAAATTCCAATGTTGAATACAAATTGGTTGTTGTATAAACCATCTTTATCCTTGTTGTAGGTTGCTAGAGGAAATCCAATTTCTGAATACATTCCAAATCCATCAGAAAAGAAGTAGCGACCACCTAAGTGCGCTCCAAAATTTCTTAAGCTTAAATCTAATCCAGGATAAACATCAATTTTATCTCCTAGAGTTAAAACTTTTCCGATATTAGCATTGAAACGAGCCTTCAAATCAATTTTGTCTCCAAATTTAATATCACCAGCGTTACCATCTGTAGCATTTAAAAGATAACTCGCTGTAAAACCGTAAGACATGTTTTCACCAATTCCAAAATCTCCTGTTGTGTGAATCCCAGTTCCTCCTTTTTGAATGTTTGCTCCAACACCAACTTTGATATCGCCTTTTCCTTTAAACGCTTGTGCATTTGCAAAAAATGCAGATGACAACAACAACATTGTGATTATTTTTTTCATTTTCATTTTTGTTTTAAATTAGTCATACAAATAAAAGTAAAAAAATTGAAAAATCAAATTCTAAAATTTATCTATTTTAATTTCTTCCTTTTTCGTTAGGATAGATTTGTGGTAAGTCGTCACTTTGCCAAAACTCTTTGGTTTCAATGTCTAGGATGGTTAATTTTCCTTTAAATGCTGCTCCGGTATCAATATTCCAGACGCAGGCACGTTGAACAGGAATTGTTTCTCCAATTCGAGTAGTTGGCGTGTGGCCAATATAAATTTCTTTATATATTTTAAAACGCTGCGGATAGCAACGACTTGTTTTTTTGATGTTTGGATCTAACGAAAGTGCGGTTTCCCAAAGTGTTCTGTCCCAATAGAATAATTTTGGAAAATATTCATACGAAACACCACTCATGTTTGTGAAACCTGCGTGAATAAACAATCGATTTTGTTCGTCGAGATGATAATCTTGTAGTGATTTTAAAAAAGTAATATGTTTTATTTTAGTTTCTTCGGAAACTGTTTTGTAGGCGTTTACAGTTGCTTTTCCGCCATGTTTGAACCACATTCCTTCATCAATATTTTTATCATTAGTTTCGAGCCAATCTAGAAACAATTGATCGTGATTTCCTCTAATGAAAATACAATTTTGGGTTTGACCTAAATGAATTAAATAATCGATAACTTGTGGTGATTCGCTCCAACCATCAACATAATCTCCAAGAAATATCAAAGTGTCGTTTTTAGAAACAGTAGCTCGCTCCATAATTTGAAGCAATGCTTGAAAACCGCCATGAATGTCACCAATAACTAGAGTTCTTTTCATTTATTCAACTATATTAATTTTTGTTTAAGCAAATCAATTACTAAATCTAATTTAGTTGAAAGATTTTCAAAAATATTTTTTGGTACTTTTATACTAATTTCAAAACCATTGATAGACTGGTCTTTATTGTCAGTGTTATTAACAATTTTAATTACTTTAGGTTCTTCTTCATAAATTTCTGAACGATTAACACCAAGAGCCTTTGCTAGTCTATCCCATTCCTCATCATGGATTTTAACTTCTCCTCTTTCTTTTCTGCTATATTGACTCTGGTCAATTAGTGCACTTTCAGCAAGTAATGTTTGGTTTATTTTTTTCTTTTTACGAGTTTCACGCAATTTATTTTTCAGAATGTATGGAGAATTATTCATCATAAATTTTTTTTATTAAAATACTATTGTTTTAGTTACAACGCATAAATGTAAATTATGTTTCATAAAATTTATGAAAATCACATTTTTTTAATCGCTTTTTATATGGAAATTTGTTTTAACAAAAATCTCGAGAATTACTTTGTTAAACAAATATTTATTAATCTTTAAAATTTAAAATGAAAAGTTTAAATGTATTACTTTTCGCATGTGTTAGAGTTTATTTGAATATTATATTATTTTTTAATTTTAAGAAATATTATAAAATTTCATAATACACAGATTAAAAGGCAATTTCTAGTGTATAAAATTTAACATTTTCGAATACTAATAAACATTAAGTTCAAAAAGCATTATGATAGAGTTAGAATCTTTCAGATTACAGAAGACAGGTATTTTTTTTCTGATATTTATAATTTTAACTGTTGTAGGGATTCAAACTCATGAATGGAGTCATTATATAATGGCATATTTAATGAATTTTAAACCAGTATTGCATCACAGCAGTGTATCTTTCATGTTAGAGGAGGATTTAGAAAGTCCTGTTTATTTGAGAAAAGAGTTAATGATAATTATTGCAGGACCTTTATTAACAATTAGTATTGGCTGTTATGGTTTTTTTAACTTAATTCTTAATAAAAGTAATAAAATTTCACAAGATTTTATCTTAAAAAATTATGGATACGTTTATCTTACTTTATTTTGGCTTAGACAGGTTTTTAATCTTTTTACCTCTTTGTTAAATTCAGTTTTAAAAGGAAAATTTTGTTTTGGTGGAGATGAATCCAAAATATCCAAAATGTTAAATTTAAACCCAGGTTTTTTTGGTGTTTTAAGTGGAACTATTGGGCTTTTGATTTGCACGTATACAATTTTTATTGTTGTGCCGAAAAAGACAAGAATTAATTTAATTATTGGAGGTTTTATAGGATCTGTTTTTTCATTTGTCGTTTGGACTTATATTATTGGGAGTTTCGTTCTGCCATAAAAATAAAAATTAAAATAAAAAATTATGAAGAGTTTCAAGAATTCAAAGAAAATAGTATTTTCATTAGTACTATCTTTATTTATGTTGTCAGTTTATTCTCAAACAACGAACAGAACTAAAAGTGCTGGACCAACGGAATGTGCTAAAGTAGCAGTTGATGAGCAAATTAAAGTTAAGAAAATTTCCTATGTTCCAAACAATGACTTATTGTATGACATACGAGATAAATTTTTAGATTCATCAGTTAGGGGAAAAAGATATATTGAAGAATACTATTATGTTAGTACAACAAAAAAAGATTATTCAGCACTAAAATTTTCTACCTTAACTGATATTGTTAGTTTAATGCCTTCTATTGAATCAGCATTTGAAAAAGTAAACAACAATTCTTATTCTGGAATAATTGTTGATAGCAAAATGAGTGGCTTTTTAACTAATATCTTACTTGATTTTAAGAGTTTGAGTAGTGATTCAAAATATACTTCTATAGTAGATAATTTACTTACTGATTTAAAAGCAGTGACTAATAAAGATAAAAAAGTAGTTTTGGATTTTATGAAAAAATAAATTTATTACCGCTTAAGTTTATTTTAAGCGGTATTTTTATGAATTATTTACATTTTATAAATCACTCTAACATGAAAATAAGAATTATAATTGTTTTCCTTTTAGTGTACAGCATTTCTTTTCCCCAGTCTGATTTTGAAAAAGTATTAAAAGTAGGTGAATTTGTTGCCAATGGATTTAGCATATTTAAAACATCGACTTCTAATACAAAATCTGATAGTAAAACTATTTCGAGTATTTGTATCAAAAACAGATTGCTAGAAAAAATAACTTTCAAGATTACAGGTAAAGACATAGAGGATAACAAAGTAGAAAAGGAAATGGTTATTCAAGATGAAGGGAAAGAGTGTGTGTTTAATGTTCCAAAAGGAATTTATACTTATGAAATTCTTCTTGCAAATAAGGACACATACAAAAAAGGAGAATATAAATTTGATGACGATGTTGTTATAACCGTCAAGAAAGATTAAAGAGGCGAAAGCCTCTTTTTTTTATCGAACAATTACACCATCTACAAACAGAATTGGAACTTCTTCAACATAGTCTGGAGTTATGGAATTGGCTTTGAATATAAATTTTCGATCATACAAGGTTTCACCAATAAAAAATGTTACCATAAACTCATTGTTTAGAGTCAAAACGTTGTCATAAAACATTTCGATTTTGCGAACAGAAACAGGTTCTATTTCTAAAAAGGCATGACGTAAAAGCGATGTTTTTTTCATTTCGCCATCAATTGTTCCAAATGCTTTTGAAACGACCATAACGCCATCAAGTTTAAAATCAGAATCGTTTACCAAGTAAGCAAACCAAACTTTTTGCATAAAATCATCACTCCATTCTTGAACTGCTGCAAGAAACACGTTTTCTACGATTGGAATAATTATATCTTTTTTCATAAAATTTTAAAATTAACCATAAAAATTTCAAATAACCGCAAGTGTCACTAAATACATTATGTTTTGTGCTTCTTTGTGAATTTTGTAAGAAATCTAAATGCTTGCTTTGAATTGTTCTAAAAAGCGAACATCGTTTTCATAAAACATTCTGATATCGCCAATTTGATACAACAACATTGCGATACGCTCAATTCCCATTCCAAAAGCGAATCCGTTGTATTCGTCTGGGTTGATGCCACAATTTTTTAAAACATTTGGGTCAACCATACCACAGCCCATTATTTCTAACCAACCAGTTCCTTTAGTGATTCTGTAATCAGTTTCAGTTTTTAAGCCCCAATAAATGTCAACTTCAGCACTTGGTTCTGTGAAAGGAAAGTAACTTGGTCGTAATCGGATTTTAGATTTCCCGAACATTTCTTTTGTAAAATATAATAAAGTCTGTTTTAGATCGGCAAACGAAACATCTTTGTCAATATACAAGCCTTCGACTTGGTGAAAAATGCAGTGCGAACGCGACGAAACGGCTTCGTTGCGAAAAACTCGTCCTGGCGAAATGGTTCGAATTGGTGGTTTGTTGTTTTCCATGTAACGAACTTGCACTGATGAGGTGTGAGTTCGGAGTAAAATATCGGGGTTTGTCTGTATGAAAAATGTATCTTGCATGTCGCGAGCCGGATGGTATTCTGGCAAGTTTAGTGCGGTGAAATTGTGCCAATCGTCTTCGATTTCTGGACCTTCAGAAACGTTAAAACCTATATTTGAAAAAATATCTATGATTTGGTTTTTTACTAATGATATTGGATGACGAGCGCCAATTGTTAGTGGTTCTGATGGTCGAGTCAAATCACCATAAAATCCTTTAATTTCTTCTTTGCTTTCCAGTGCTTCTTGAATTGTTTTTACTTTTTCTTCGGCAATAGTTTTCAATAAATTAATTACTTGACCAAATTCTTTTTTCTGTTCGTTTGGCACGTTTTTAAATTCGGCAAAAACTTCTTTCAAAAGTCCTTTACTTCCTAAAAATTTAATTCGAAATGCTTCGAGTTTTTCTTTATTTGTTGTGGAAAAATCTTTGGCTTCGGCAATATATTCTTTTATTCTGTTTGTCATTTTACTCTAAATAGGATTGCAAAAATAAGAATTTTTGTTGTAAGTTGTAGGTTGTTGGTTATGAGTTTTTTGTATTAAACTTTTAAATCTGATATTTTAAATCTGATAATTTACGAAATAACTTCTTTTTCAAGGAAATAATTCACAATTGCTTCTTTCATTAAAACCGATTGTTCGCCAGCTTTTAGTGCTGGTAATTCTTCTTTTACTGTGTAATGCGGCCAGCCTTCGTTGTCATAGAATTCGAATTCATAAAACCCATAAGGCTCTAATAATCTGCAAATCGCAATATGCATCAAGTCTAATTTTTGATCTTTCTTGAATTCACGATGCACTTTTCCGAGTTCTTGAACTCCAATTAGGTAAATTATGGCGTCTAAATCAAGATCTTCGCCTTGCGAAAACTGATTTGAAAGTATTTGAACGAGGTTTTCCCAACGTTCTTTGAGTTGTATATCTCGAGACATTAATTTTTGTTGTGAGTTGTGAATTGTGAATTGTGAGTTCGCAAGCACAAATAATTTTAGCAAATATAAACATATATAATTTGATGTTTCTGATGCTGATTTGTTATTTTTGAATAAAAAATTGAAATGGCGAAAGAAATTGTTGCGCTTTCTGAAACTGAAAAGAAGATAATTACTAAAAACGTGAAATTTCATTTTTTTATTGGTGTTTTTCCCGTGGTAATTTTTGTGTTGTTTTTCTTGATTCTAATCCAAGAAACATTCCATTCTAAATTCAATTTACAGTTTTTTTTATATATTTTGGCTGATTTTATTGTTTTAATTTTGGTTTATGCTGCTATTAATTATTTTTACATAAAACCATACTTTCATATAAAATCTAGAAATAAAACGATGATTACTTCAAAAATCAGTAGTATTCATAAAAGAATTCGAAACAAAAAAGGCATTCAATATAAAATTCAATGTGAAGACATTATGATTGATAATTTTGCTATTCATTTTCTGAATATTCGAAAAACAACGTTTGATTATAGTATTTTGAAAGTTGGAGATTTATTAAATATTGAGTTTTTAGAAAATCATCCTGAAAAAATATTGTTTATGAAAGTTGTTTAATTCTTTTATCTTTGTTTACTAATCTTTATTATATTTAAATGAGTTTTCTTGATATTATTCTAGGTTCACTTTTGTTATACGCAGGATATAATGGTTTGAAAAAAGGTCTTTTTGTGGAATTGGCATCTTTGATTTCGCTTGTTGTTGGAATTTTTATTGCTATCAAATTTTCGTATTTGATACGTTCAATTATTGAAACGTATGTTTCTTGGTCGCCAAAAATAATAGAAGTTACCTCATTTGGATTGACTTTTTTGATTGTTGTAATTGCAATTCACACTTTGGCTAAAGTTTTTACTGGCATTGCAGATTTTGCTTATTTGGGATGGCTAAACAAATTGGGTGGCGCTGCATTTAGTGTTTTAAAAACGGTCTTGATGTTGAGTATTGTTTTTAATTTGTTTCAAAAAATAAATGTTAATAATTTTATGGTAAAGAAAGAAACTTTGAATAATTCTATGTTTTACAATCCAATTCAGGAAGTTTCGAGGTTTATTTACCCGAGTTTAAACAAATGGTATGAAGATATTAAAACAAAAACTAAAGGAATAGATTAAATTTTTACAGTTCCATTTTTATATAAATTAATGGCTTTTTGAATTATTTTTTCAATTTTTTTAATGGGTAAATCTTCATTTGGATTAAATAGAATAATTTTCATTCTGGAACGTTTTTCTTGAATGAATTCGGGCTCTTCGAAATATTTTCCTTCAACAATTCCAATGTATGGTTGATTTGTCTTCTTATTAATCCAAAAATAGCAAAACATTTTACCTTTGTAACAAAAAAATGGAAATCTATATTTCCAAGTGGCAGAAATATCTAAATCTTGGCTTAAAATAATTTCTTGTAATGCCAATAAACAACTTTTATGAGGCTCTTGCAAATTAAAATAAAATTCATCAAGTGCTTTCATAATCATCAAATTATTTCACTTCTTTAATCGAATTACTTTCAATCCAACCCACAATACCATCTGTGAGTTGTACTTTTTTGAATAATTTCTCACTCGATAATACAAAAACTTTTGTTCCTTCATGAAGTTTGATTATTTCTTTTGATGATATTTTTGGTAACGTTAATAATGAGGTTACTTCTGAAAACACAATTGCTGGTTTATCATTTTCTGAATGTGATTTTTCGAAAATTGCCGCAGAAACAGTAACTAAAATGAGAACTAAAACAACAAGCATTCCACTAAAAAGTAGTCGTTTTATAAGCGATGCCTCTGAGAAATAATATCCAATAAAAAAGAATAAAAATAATAATCCAAAACTAACCGAAATCCAAGCCCAAGTATCATAATGAAATTTTGAAGTTAAATTCTGAAGCATTTTGCCAATTCCGACTTTAGGAATGATTTTTATATCGTCAATTTGTAGTTTTTTGGCAATTTCGAGATTGTTTTTTGCTGCTTCAAATTTCGGATTTAAAACTAATGATTTCTCATAATTGTAAATTGAAGGCGCCACTTTATTGAGTTTGTAATAGCAATTGGCTATGTTAAAGTACAATTCTGGAGATTGTTTTTGTGTTCTAAATACAGTTTCATAAGCATCTATCGCTTCTTGATAGTTACCTTGCTTGTATAACGTATTTCCGTTTTCAAAACCCGTTTGGGCAAAAAAAATGCTTGGGATTAATAATAAAATAATATAAATTATATTTTTCATTTAATTCTTTTTAATCTAATTCTGTTAAATTTATATAAGATTTTAAAACAGATTTTTATTAAATACCTAACAGGTTTTAAAAACCTGTTAGGATAAATTCCTTAATTTTTCAATTGTTTCTCTAAATCTGCAATTATCAATACTGCTTTTTCATAATCTTGCTGAATTGTTGCAGTTGTTGATGGTGCATACCTTGCAATTTCGCAATTTTCAGTTAAATTTATAAATTCTAAAACCGTTTCTGAATTAGCATTTCTTGAGAGCAAAAGTTCCTCGATATTTGTTTTACTCATTTCGGTTGTTTCAATATTGAGTTTGGCTTTCAAGAAATTGTGCATTGCTTTTTCCAAAGCAACATAAAATGGTTCTTTGTTATTGATTTGTTTTTTTGCTAGTGACAAATATTTTTTAGCCAAACGATTGTTCATTTTCAATCGATTTCCTTCAAAATCACTATCGTTTGCTTCTTTTCGTTTTCGATATAAAATTATAAATGGAATTATCAAAAACGGAAACAACTGCAACATATAATATTTAGGAGAACCCAAAAAATCTCGTTTTTTTGTATATGTTAATTCTGTTTTTGACTGAATGTTTCTAAACTCTAATTTTTTGTTTATTGTGGATTTAGAATTTCCCGAAACAGTCACAGCATTTACAGTTTTTTCTTCTGGACCATCTAGTACATTAATCATTATTTCTTGAGAAGCAATGGTTTTATAGTTTCCAGATTTTGGATCAAAATATGAGAATTGTATTGGTTTTATCGGATATTTTCCTTTGAATTGTGGAACAATTGTGTATTTATCCGAAATGCTTCCTGTCATTCCAGAAAGTGGTGTTGTTATATTTTCATTATGTATAGGATCATACATTTCTAAAGCACTTGGGACTATTGGTTTTGGCAACGAAAATAATTTTAAATTTCCATTACCAGAAACAAGAACATTCAAATCAATGTTTTCTCCGTTTTTGACATCTGTTTTTGATGATGTTACTTTGAAGTCAAATTGACCCACTGCACCTGAGAAATCTGTCGGTTTACCTGACTCTGGCAATGGTTTTACATTAATGATACTAGATCCTGCTGATACTCTTTTTTGATCATCGACAATTTGAACTTGACCAAAAATATCTCTTCTACCTGTTGGTAGTTGTACATCAACATCCATTGCAAAAGGTTCAATACTCAATTTCCCAGATTTTTGAGGATATAATATTACTTTTTTCAAAATAATGGAACGATAATTTTCTCCTTTGTATGTAGTGTTTTCTGCCTTTAATTGTTTGATTTCAATATTTTGATTCCAAAAATCATTGTATTTTGGTTTATTTGCTTCAACAAAATTTGAAATACCTACATTGTTACTGAAATAGAGTTTGTAAACTATAGTAATAGGTTCATTCAAATAGGGATTTGTTTTAGAAATATCTGCTATCAAATGCAATTCTGAATCAGCAGAAACTTGAGGAATATCATTTGGATCACGTTGTTTTGGAATTGCATTTCCAACCGTAATCTTCAAAGTGTTTGATTTGTATATTTTACCATTGAATTCAACGGAATAAGAGCGAATAATAAACACGCCTTTTTTAGTGGGCAAAATGGTGTAGGTATATGATTTTTGGAATGAAGTTCTTCCATTGACCCATGATTGGCTAACCTGTTGAAAAGGTCCTTCTAGAATTCTGAAGCCTTCAAAAGAGGGTTGCTCGAAATTATCACCATCAAAGTTCATAGCAAATTCAACTTGAAAAGGTTCATTTATTCCCACAGAAGATTTTGCCACTCTTGCTTCGAATTGAATTTGAGCAAAAACACCTTGAATACTTAATAAGAATAAAATTATATATTTTTTCATTTCCGTTTTGATGGAAAAATTATGATTTATTTTTTCTGAAAATCTAACTCTCTAATTACATGAAAACTACCAATCTTTTTCGTTTTTCACTGGTTTTCCTTTTGATTTTTGAGCGTTTACTTTGTCTTGAATTTTTTTCTCTTCATTGTTTACTGCTTCCATCATGTTTTTGACCTGCTCTTTACTCAAACTACCAGGTGTTTCTTTAGGTTCTCCATTGTTTGGTTTGTCTTCTTTTTTGTCTTTATCAGGATCCTGCTTGTCCTTTTTAGGATCTTCTTTTTTATCCTCTTTTTTGTCTTTGTCCTTCTTCTTGTCTTTGTTTTTATCAGGATTTTCTTTATCTTTTTTCTTTGCTAATGCATAGTTGTAGCGGGTTTCTTCGTCTTCGGGATTGTTTCGAAGTGCGTTTTTATAGGCTTCGGTTGCTTCGGCATAATTTTTTTCGAGCATTAATGTGTTTCCAAGATTATGAAAAGCATTGTGTTTCTCTGGATGTGTTTTCGATTTTTCCACAGCATGTGCGTAGGCTAGTTTTGCTTCGCCTGATTGTTTTTGACTGTAAATTGCATTTCCTAGATTATAGGATGCAATGGCTTTTTTCGGGAATTTAGAAACTGAAATTCTGTATTCTGATTCGGCTTCAGAATAGTTTTTAGACTCAATTTCTTTGTTTCCTTTTGGGAGATTTTTATCTTTTTCTTGTGCAAAAATTGCCAAAGAAAAAATCGAGAAAATATATAGAATTCCTTTTTTCATTTATAAAACTAGTTTTAATTCTTATTTTCCTTCCCTTTGGGAAGGTTAGGATAGGCATCATTAAATAAATCTAATTTTTTCACCCATTCGGTTTTTCTTTCTAAAAAGAAAATATCAAAAAACAAAAGCAAAAATCCAAGCCCTAAAAACCATTGGAATTGTGATTGAAAATTCGATAATTGTGTAGACTCGAATTCATTTTTTTGAATTTTATTCAATTCGTTTTTTATAAAATCTAAAACTTCTTTTGTGTTTTGACCGTTGATGAAATTTCCTTTTGTGGCTTTAGCAATTTTCATTAAACTGTTAGGATCTAGTTTTGTGATTACGGTTTCGCCTGCATTATCTTTTTTGTAACCTTGTAAAATACCGTTTTCTTTGATTGGAATTTGTCCGCCTTTTTCTGTTCCAACACCAATGGTTAGAATTTTAATTCCCATTTTATTGGCTTCTTCTACAGCAGCATCTGAATCTTGAGAATGATCTTCTCCATCAGAAATCATAATCAAAAGTTTGCTCGTTTTTTTATCATCAAAAAAAGTAGTTGATATTTTTATGGCGTCATCTAACGAAGTTCCTTGTGAGGAAACCATATCAGTATTCATGCTTTGCATAAACATTTTTGCAACGCCAAAGTCTGTTGTGATTGGCAAAACGGGGAAAGCACTTCCAGCATAGGCCACAATTCCAATGCGATCATCACCAAGTTGCTTGATGATTTGAGAGACTAATTGTTTGCTTTTGTCAAGCCGATTTGGTGCAATGTCCTCGCATTCCATGCTTTTGGAAACATCCATTGCAAAAACAATATCAATACCTTCGCGTTTGACGGTTTCGATTCGTGTTCCGATTTTCGGATTTACTAATCCAATTATAATGCAAATCAATCCGAGTGAAACGACAATAAACTTCAATATGGGTTTAAAAACCGATTTTTCTGGACTTAGTTTTTTGATTAAATCTAAATCACCAAACTCTTTTTGTTTTTTCTTTTTCCAAACTTGATTGTATAGAAACAGTAATACCAAAATTGGTATGATAAATAAAAGGTATAAATATTTTTTTTCGTCTAATTCCATTTTTTCTTAACCACTAGGTGCACAAAGATTTTCACTGAGTTCACAAAGGTTTTTATTGTTTGTTTTTATTATATTTAATTTTAAAATTTATCCTGTTTAATTTCTGGTTTGCCTTGTGTAAACTTTGTGGTTACTTTATATAAAACTTTTATAAATTGTTTTCCTTAATATTATTTCTATAAACAATAACAAACCTGCAAACAATGCAAACATTCTATATTTTTCGTCGTAATCATAGAATTTGAGTTCCTCAATTTCGGTAGTTTCGAGTTTGTTTATTGCGTCATAAATTATTTCTAGTTTTTCGTTGCTTGTGGCTCTAAAATATTTTCCTCCAGAATTTGTTGCAATGCTTTGAAGCAGTTTTTCATCGATTACGACAGGCATCATTTTATATAAAAATTCTCCGTTTGGTGCAATTGCATAAGGAAACATGGCATTTCCGTTAGTTCCAATTCCAATTGTATATACTTTTATTCCATATTGCTTCGCAATGTCCGAGGCTGTTTGTGGCTCTACAAATCCTGCATTATTTACACCATCAGTCAAAAGAATTACAACTCTACTTTTAGCCTTGCTATCTTTTAATCGATTAATCGATGTGGCTAAACCTACTCCAATTGCCGTTCCGTCTTGCAAAACTCTATCATATTTGACACTTTCTAAAGCATCGAGAATGACTTTCTTGTCACTGGTAACGGGCGATTTAGTGTAGGCTTCTGATGCATAAAGTACTAATCCTATTCGGTCATTTGGACGATTCATTACAAAACTTTGTGCTACTTTTTTCAGTGCATCCATTCGATTTGGTTTCAAATCTTTGGCTAACATACTGCCCGAAACGTCAATCGCCATTACAATATCTATTCCTTTTGTGGTTTTTGTTTTGTTACTAATGTCAACCGTTCTGGGTCTTGCTAAAGCAATTATTAGAGAACTTAGTGCTAAAATTCGAATTGCAAACAAAAATGGTTTTAGTTTTGCCAAAATGGAGGTTGTGTTTCCAAAGCCTTTTGTAGAACTAATCTTCAATGTCGCTGCATTTTTATTTTTTTTCCAAAAATTCCAAAAAATGGCAATTGGAATTAAAAGAAATAACCAGAAAAAAATTGGATTTAAAAAAGTAACATTCGTCATCATTAGATTCCTTTTTTAAGTTCAACAGAATTCATAATTCGATCCGAAATTTTCTTTGCATATTGATCTTCTTCTTCGTGAAAAGTAATAATTTGTTGCAAACCACTTTCTTGACTAAAAACTAAAATTTCATAATAAAAACGAACACTTGTTTTTGTAATTGGATCAATTTTCGAAAATGATCCATAACCTTTCATTCCTTTTATTCCCTCTGGTGTGTCGAAATTACCTTGTTTTAAAAGTATGTTTTGCGCTCCTTGTAATTCAATGGCTTTCACAGAACCTTCAAGCGATTTTGCTAAATCAATTTCACCTTCTTGCTTGTATTTCATAGTCGAAACCATGATATAAAAATTATCTAAAAGGCTTCCGTATGCAAAAGATTGCATTTCTTTAATCAAAGCCATTCCTTCTTTTGGAAGTGTTTTTGTTAAATCAACTCTTTTTAGAACTTTTGGTGTCTCGAGCATAATTCCTGGATTTCCATATTCGCTTGAAATCCATTCGCTTTCCAACAATTCTTTAGTTGGATGTCCAATTATGGTATCTTTTACATAGGTGAATCCTTTTGTAATGACAAAATAGGTTGTAACAGCAAAAAACAGAAAAACTACCGATGCAATAGCCATCATGATTCGGCGATTGCGCTTTTTTCGTAGCTGTAGTTTAATTTGATTTTGACGTTGTTCTTCGTTTAATAAATCTTCTTCGTTTGGAATTTCTTCTATTTTTGGAATTGATTTATCAATAGTTAAAATCGATTTTTGAATTTTGTTTTTATCTTCCGTAATTACAAAATCTTGAGGTTGAGATTTGGCAAATTTCACTAAATCGGCTTGCTTCAAAACGCTTTCTAAACTTCGGATAGTTTCTGCCGAGAGTTTTAGTTTTCGTTTATTAGATGTGACTTTTAATCCTTGAATTAATTCGAAAGTAGTACTTTCCATTGCAGGAATTTCTAACGCTTCTTCGATATAATTTCTAACAATATCTGTCAATTCACTATAATAAGATTTTACATCTCCGTTTTGCCAAAGTTCTTTTTTCTCCAGTGTATTTAATAGACTCGTTGCTTTTTCAATTGGAGTTTTAAAGATTTCTTCTTCGGTTTTTTTCTTTTGATATTTTTTGATTAAATAATAAACTAATGCGCCAATTCCAATTAAAAACAGAAAACCTAAAACATATTTCCACCAAACACTATCTGGTTCTTCGCCAGTTTGTATGGTTTTGATATCATACATTTTTTGTTTTAAAGTATCTACAACTACATCTTGAATCTTTACCGAAATAGAATCTGACAAAAATGGTTTTTTATTAATCAATACGACCATTTTCGGAATTACGTATCTACCAGAATCGAATTGTGTCAATCCGTAGCGTTTTATTAATTCGTATTGGGCATCTTTTTTTATAGTATCGATTACGTAATTTCGGATAACTTCTAGCGATCCAATATTTTTAGTATTCGGAAACACAACAGTTGACAATGTATCAACAGTTGTTTTTAAGGTTAAATTGAATTGTGCTCCAATTTTATTGATTTTTTTATCAATTTTAGTTTCGACTTGATTTTGCTGAGCAAAAAATGTCGAAGTAAATAAAAGTGATAAAAGGTAAAATTTGAATTTCATTTTTTTTTAATTAACCCTAACAGGTTTTTTAAAACCTGTTAGGATATGCTTACCTCGATTTAAAATATCCCAATAATTTTGTTACATAATTCTCATCAACACGAGTATTAACAACTCCAGAACCCGACTTGCTGAAAGTTTCTTTAAAATATTTTACTTTTTCGGAATAATATTTTTCATAATTCATTCTCAAGGTTTTTGAACCAGTATTTATCAATTCAATTTTTCCAGTTTCGGCGTCAAGCATTTCTACCATTCCAATATCAGGCATTTTTTCTTCACGAATATCATAAACTCGAATTCCTGTTATATCGTGTTTTTTTGATGCTATTTTTAATGTATGTTCATAATCATCTGACATAAAATCGGAAATCAGAAACACAATTGCTTTCTTTTTTTGCGTTCCTGATAAAAATTTTAAAGCCATAGAAACATCGGTTTTGTTGCTTTTTGGCTTGAATTCAATCAATTCACGAATAATTCTCAAAACGTGTGAACGACCTTTTTTTGGTGGAATATACAATTCGATTTGGTCAGAAAATAACATTAAACCAATTTTATCATTGTTTTGAGTTGCCGAAAACGCCATTGTGGCAGCAATTTCAGTAACAATATCTTTTTTGAATTGCGATTTGGTTCCAAAACTTTCTGAACCCGAAACATCAACCATTAGCATCATGGTTAGTTCACGTTCTTCTTCAAAAACTTTTACATGTGCTTCGTTATAACGTGCGGTGACATTCCAATCGATTGCTCGAATATCATCGCCATATTGATAGGGTCGAACTTCAGAAAAAGTCATTCCTTTTCCTTTAAAAGACGTGTGATATTCTCCCGAAAAGATATGATTGCTCAATCTTCGGGTTTTAATCTCGATTTTTCGTACTTTTTTTATTAATTCCTTGGTATCCATTTTTTAAATTTGTTTGAAGTTTAAAAGTTTAAAGTTTCAAGTTCGTATAACAACAACTTGAAACCTTAAACTTGAAACAAATTTTAGGGTACTTCAACTTCGTTTACAATTTTATTTATAATATCTACTGAAGTGATATTTTCGGCTTCGGCTTCGTAAGTCAAGCCAATTCTATGACGTAAAACATCGTGAACCACGGCGCGAACATCTTCTGGAATTACATAACCACGACGCTTTATGAAAGCATAACATTTTGCAGCAGTTGCTAAATTAATACTTCCACGGGGTGAGGCACCGAAACTAATGAGAGGTTTCAGGCTTTCTAATTTATATTTTTCAGGATAACGAGTAGCAAAAACAATATCAAGGATGTATTTTTCAATTTTTTCATCCATGTAAACCTCTCGAACTGCTTCTTGTGCTCGTAAAATTTGCTCTACAGAAACAACGGCATTTACTTTATCGAAACTTCCTTTGAGGTTTTGACGAACAACCATTCTCTCGTCTTCCATTTTTGGATAATCGATAACCGTTTTTAACATAAAACGATCCACTTGCGCTTCTGGTAAAGGATATGTACCTTCTTGCTCGACTGGATTTTGAGTGGCAAGAACTAGAAATGGTCGGTCTAGTTTGAATGTGGTGTCGCCAATTGTAACTTGTTTTTCTTGCATCGCTTCCAGAAGAGCGGATTGCACTTTGGCTGGAGCGCGGTTTATCTCATCGGCAAGAACGAAATTAGCGAAAATTGGCCCTTTTTTTATTGAAAATTCATTGACTTTAATGTTGTATATCATGGTTCCAACAACATCCGCTGGCAACAAATCTGGCGTGAACTGAATTCGACTAAAAGAGCCTTGAATTGCTTGCGACAAAGTATTTATAGCCAATGTTTTTGCCAATCCAGGAACGCCTTCTAACAAAATATGACCTTGACCCAAAAGCCCGATTAATAATCGCTCGATCATGTGTTTTTGACCAACAATTACTTTGTTCATTTCCATTGTCAATAAATCGATAAAAGCACTTTCTCTTTCAATTTTTTGATTGATTGCGCTGATATCTAAAGTAGTCGAATTCTCTTCCATTTATTTTGTTTTATTGGGATAAAATTTGTGTGTTTTATTTAACAGTGCAAATTGAAATTTTTTTTAGGAGTTTGTTGTTAAAAATTGGTTAAAACTTCTATTTGATTTTCAATTTTAAGGTTGATTTATGATTGTGTTTTCTTATTTTTAAGGATTGTAAATAGCGAAAGATAAAATTAGTATTTTTAACACAAATTTTTTAATATGAAAACATCATTATCAAAAATAATTTCTGGAACAATGACTTGGGGAGTTTGGGGCAAAAACCTCAACGAAAGTTCTATGATTAATTTAATAAATTGTTGCTTAGAAAATGATATTTCTACATTTGATCACGCGGATATATATGGAAATTATACTACGGAAGCCAGTTTTGGAAACGCTTTCGCAAATGCTAAAATTATTAGAGAAAAAGTGCAATTTATCTCGAAATGTGGCATTCAAACCGAAGCAAGAAATGCAATCAAACACTATGATTATTCGAAAGATTATATTGTTTGGTGTGTTGAAAATTCGTTAAAAAATCTAAAAACTGATTATTTAAATATTTTGCTTTTGCACAGGCCGAGTCCATTAATGCAAGCCGATGAAATTGCCGAAGCTATTGAGAAATTAAAATCCGAAGGAAAAATTATTGATTTTGGAGTTTCGAATTTCACGCCAAGTCAATGCGAATTGATTCAGACTCGAACCAAAATTGATTACAATCAAATTCAGTTTTCTTTAACTAATTTTGATGCGATGAATAACGGAAATTTAGATTTTATACAAATCAATAAAATTGTTCCAATGGCATGGAATCCATTAGGTTCGGTTTTTAAAGTTGATAGCGAGAAAACCAGTAGAATTGAAAAAGCAGCCTGTAAATTATCTAAAAAATATAGTGTCGAAGTTAATGTTTTACTATTGGCTTGGATTTTGAAACATCCCGCAGGAATTTTGCCAGTTATTGGTACAACAGATTCAGATAGAATTTCAAATTCAATGAAAGCAATAGAAATTGATATGGATTTGGAAGATTGGTTTTCGTTGTTGGTTGCCTCAATGGGAAATAAAGTTGCGTAAATTTGATTGAAGATTAACGATTCTTGATTTGAACAAAAAATTGAAAATCTGATTGTTATTTAATCTAACCAAATCTGAAATCTAAAATCATTAATCTAAATTCTTAAATCAAGTGATCAACAAACGTCTTTTAATTAAAAACTTACTCGCTCACAATGATGAGTCTAGTTTTTATGATAAAAAACGACAATTGAATTTGCATTCAAGAGAAGGAAAGGCCAAATTTTTGAAGCACATTTGCGCTTTGTCAAACTCAAATCCTACTAATAATTCATATATAGTTGTAGGCGTAGAGGATTTTGATAATGAAATAGTTGGTGATGATTTTTTTGATGACAGCCGCATTCAGAATTTGGTAAATGCCTATTTGGAGAATCCACCTAAAATTCAATATGAAAATGTCCCATTTCCAAATTTGTCGAAAGACAAAGTTGTAGGTTTGGTAACCATAAAGCCCAAAAAACAAACTTCGAATTTTAAGAAAGGTATTTATACTATTTTAAATAATTCGGTTTTCATGAGACGTGGCAGCAATACTGTTCCTGTAATTGGTGGCTTCGAAAAAAACTATCAAAACAAAGAAATTGTTTTGGCAATAGAAAATAGTTCTAGAAACTCGATTGAGTATACGCTTGATGGCGTGATTGATTTTATGAATTTTCGTCATAAAGACATGGCTCCAAAATACAAAGTGTTTAAAGAATTATTTGTAATTTGTTGGGCTGGAAATGCCAAAAAAGTTCGTGAAAAAACTTATTTTTCTAGGGTTGATATTGAGCTAATTAATGAACAAATAAAATTGTTTTATTCGGCGCAAGACGATGTTTCTATAGAGTTTGACGATAATAGTTTCACAATCACGGAATTTGTACCCTTAGGATTAAACGATAAAACCAGTTATTATCCGTTAGAAAAACAAACGATTCGTTTTTTCGAAAATGGTTATTATAAAATCGATACCCAATTGCTATTTGAACCACCAGAATACAACCGAAAAATGTTGTTTCATATCTACAATTCAAACATTTCGTTACTAGATAAATTGCAAAAAAACATTACATTATCCGAAAGAGAATTTAAAGATTTAGAAAATTTGCCTTCTAATTTTATGATTTGCTATTTAAACGGATTTGATGATGCTAAACAAAAACTAATTGATGCTAAATTGGTTCTAAAACCTTTTTCACAAATTTATTTGAGTTTCAAAGAATCGCTCAGGATTTTGAGAAAAATGAAGTATGATCAAATTTAATCTTTCTCTTTTTCGATGGCTTCATCGTAATCTGGATATAAAAATTTGTTGTATGGGAAACGAGTTATATGAATTTGTCTCACTGCTTCATAGACTCGAGCACGAAAATCTTCGAAATTTTCTTTGTTAGTAGCTGAAATAAAAAGTGCATTTTCAGATCCAACTCTACTCATCCAAGTTTGTTTCCATTCCTCTAATGTAAAATGTCTTGGTGTTTTTTCAGTAATTAAATCATCTTCATCAATAGTCAAATGTTTAAAAGCATCGATTTTATTGAAAACCATTATCGTTGGTTTAGCATTGCTTTTGATGTCTAACAAAGTTTTGTTTACTGATTCAATATGATCTTCGAAATCTGGATGCGAAATGTCTACAATGTGCAGTAATAAATCGGCTTCTCTAACTTCATCGAGTGTGCTTTTAAAAGAATCTACCAACTGTGTTGGCAATTTTCTAATAAACCCAACAGTATCAGAAAGTAAAAAAGGTAAATTTTTAATCACAACTTTTCGAACTGTGGTATCCAAAGTTGCAAAAAGTTTGTTTTCTACAAACACATCACTTTTTCCGACAGCATTCATTAACGTTGATTTTCCAACATTAGTGTAACCAACTAAAGCAACTCGAACCATCTCGCCACGATTTCCTCGTTGAACGCCCATTTGTTTGTCGATGGTTTTAATTTTTTCTTTTAATAAAGCGATACGGTCACGGACAATTCGTCTGTCGGTTTCGATTTCGGTTTCACCAGGCCCACGCATTCCGATTCCTCCTTTTTGACGTTCCAAGTGTGTCCACATTCCTGCAAGGCGAGGCAATAAATAAATACATTGTGCTAATTCTACTTGTGTTCGCGCATAAGAGGTTTCTGCTCGCTGAGCAAAAATATCTAAAATCAAGTTGGTTCGATCTAAAACTTTACAATCTAAAATTTTAGATATATTTTTTTGTTGAGATGGCGACAATTCATCGTCAAAAATGACACTTGTGATCGCGTTATTTTTGATGTAGATACTAATTTCTTCAATTTTTCCGGTTCCAAGAAAAGTTTTTGGATTTGGTCTTTCCATTTTCTGAAAAAAACGTTTCACCACTTCGCCACCAGCCGTAAAAGTTAAAAATTCTAATTCATCAAGATATTCTTTTAACTTTGTTTCACTTTGATTTTGAGTTACGATTCCAACAATAATTGTTTTCTCAAAATTTATAATTTCTTTATCTAACATTTTTTGTTTTATAATTGGGGACAAAAATACATATTAACAATGAATTTTAAACAACTTCAATGTAAAAACAAATTTGTAGATTCGCATTTTAAAATAAAAAGATGGCTTTGAAAAATACAAACCCAACCACAACTTTGGCTTGGCAAAAACTACAAAAACATTTTCAAGAAACTCAAAATGTTTCTATGAAAACCATGTTTACAACTGATGAACATCGAACCGAAAAATTTCATATCAAATGGAATGATTTTTTAGTGGACTATTCCAAAAACCGAATCAATCAAGAAACCATGGATTTGCTTTTGGAATTAGCCAATGAAGTTGATTTAAAATCAGCCATTTCGGGTTATTTTGATGGTGAAATCATCAATAAAACCGAAAATCGTGCTGTTCTTCATACTGCTTTGCGGTCTCCAATAAACGAATCAGTTTTAGTTGATGGCGAAAATGTGATGCCAAGCGTATTCAAAGTTAAAGAAAAAATTGAAAAATTCACGAATGAAATTGTCAATGGAAACCGAAAAGGATTTACTGGAAAATTTTTTACGGATGTTGTAAATATTGGAATAGGAGGTTCTGATCTTGGACCTGCAATGGTTGTTGAAGCATTACAATTTTATAAAAACGCTCTAAATATTCATTTTGTTTCGAATGTAGATGGTGATCATGTTCAAGAAATCATAAAAAAACTAAATCCTGAAACTACTTTATTTGTGATTGTTTCAAAAACATTTACAACACAAGAAACATTAACAAACTCTGAAACTATCAGAAAATGGTTTTTAAAATCTGCTACGCAAGATGATGTTGCCAAGCATTTTGTAGCAGTTTCGACAAATATTCAAAAAGTAACCGAATTTGGCATTAACCCAAACAACATTTTCCCTATGTGGGATTGGGTTGGTGGACGATTTTCGCTTTGGTCAGCCGTTGGGTTAACCATTAGTTTAGCCGTTGGATTTGACAATTTTGATAAATTATTGAAAGGTGCCAACCAAATGGATGAGCATTTTAGAACCACATCTTTCGATAAAAATATTCCAGTTATTTTGGCGCTTTTGAGTATTTGGTATAATAATTTTCACGGTGCTGAATCCGAAGCACTAATTCCATACACTCAATATTTACAAAAACTAGCGCCCTATTTGCAACAAGGCATTATGGAAAGCAATGGTAAAAGTGTTGGGCGAGATGGAAAACCAGTAAATTACCAAACAGGAACAATAATTTGGGGCGAACCAGGAACAAATTCGCAACATGCTTTTTTTCAATTAATTCATCAAGGCACCAAGTTAATTCCTACGGATTTTATTGGATTTGTAAAACCACTCCATGGAGATAAAAATCATCATGATAAATTAATGTCGAATTTTTTTGCACAAACTGAGGCTTTATTGAACGGAAAAACTGCTGAAGAAGTTCAAATAGAATTTTCGAAACAAGGAATTACACAAGAGCAAGCAAATTTTCTTTTACCATTTAAAGTTTTTGAGGGAAACAAACCTACCAACACATTATTAGTTAAAAAGTTGACTCCAGAAACTTTAGGTTCAATAGTTTCATTATATGAGCACAAAATTTTCGTTCAAGGTGTGATTTGGAACATTTTTAGTTACGATCAATGGGGAGTAGAGCTTGGAAAAAAATTAGCAAATACAATTTTGCAAGAAATTGAATCGCAAGAAGTTGAAAAACATGACAGTTCTACAAATTTTCTATTGGATTACTATTTAAAAGATTAATTACTGTTAATTTTTCTATGATTATTTATTTTTTTCATTTCATTATTGAATATTTCTCAAAATTTTCATATTTTATTTAATGAATAAATAGTTTTCTTTTCAAAATGCAATATGTTAAATAAATCTAAAAAATTGTTAACACAATCTTAACATTTAAAATAAAAGATTAGAAGAACTTTGTAAAAAATTTAATTTAATTAGAAAGTATGAAAAAAGTTATTTTTATCTTCCTTTTATTGGCGTCAAGTTTAGGGTTTTCACAAGTCACGAAATCAGCGATTTCGGGATTTGTCAAGTCTAGAGAAGGTGTTAATTTGCCAGGATCAAGTGTTGAGGTTATTCATCAACCAACAGGGACAAAATATTATGCTAACGCAGATTTTGATGGGTCTTATACCATTCCTTCTATCAGACCTGGCGGACCATATATTGTCAAGGCAACTTTCATTGGCTATAAACCATCAACAATTGATGAAATAAATGCTCCTCTTGGAGGCAATGTAACTGTTAATTTGTTTTTGGTTAGTGAAACAAGTACTTTAAAAGAAGTAGTTATCAAAACAAAACCAACTTCTGGAAGTTTATTTTCTAAAGGAAGAACAGGTGCTTCACAACAATTTTCAACTAGAGAATTAACAGCTATTCCTGTTACAGGAGCACGATCAATTACCTCTATAACCAAATACAATGCGAATGCTGGATCAGGTGGTACATTTGGAGGACAGGATTCTCGTTTGAACAACTTTACTATTGATGGATCCGCTTTCAATAATGGATTTGGACTTGGTGGTGAGGCACAAGCAGGAGGTAGAACAGGTTCAAGTGCAATATCATTAGATGCAATCGAACAATTACAAGTTAACATTGCTCCATTTGATGTTCGTCAATCGGGATTTACAGGATCAGGAATCAATGCAGTTACACGAAGTGGAACCAATCAATTCGAAGGTTCTGTTTATGGTGCTATCAGAAATAATAAAAAAGAATTTGTAGGTACAAAAGCGGGAAGAATAGAAATTGTTCCTGGAAAATTTGACGAACAAACAATAGGTATTCGTTTTGGAGCTCCAATCATCAAAAACAAATTGTTTTTCTTTGGGAATTTTGAAAAAATAGAAAATATTAGTCCTGGGACCACTTGGACCGCTTCTGATTCACCTTTGCGAGGTGCTCAAGTTTCATTACCAACGGTTGCAGATTTGAATAGCGTTTCAAGTACTTTAGCAAAATTTGGTTACATCACTGGACCATATGAAAATTTTGATTTAGCACGAAAATCTACAAAATTTTTAACTCGTTTGGATTGGAATATAAACGATAATAATAAATTAACGTTACGATATATTCAACATGATTCATTTTCTGAAGAATTGACTTCTAATTCCAACTCTTTAGGTTTTGGAAACAGAAGAACTAATCAATTTTCACTTGCTTACAGAAATAGTGGATATCTAATTAAAGATAATACAAGATCAATTGTTGCCGAATTGGATACTAAACTATCAGAAAAATGGAGTAATAATTTATTAGTTGGTTATGATTATCAAAACGAAGATAGAGATTTACTTGGAGGTGGACTTTTTCCAACAATTGACATCAAAAATGGAACTAACAATTACATTAGTGCAGGTTTAGATCCATTTACTCAAGGGAATAGGTTAGATTATTCTACGCTTCACATCACTAACAACATTTCCAAAAACACTGGTAAAAATAAATTGTTATTTGGTATAAACCTAGAAAGATTTATTTCTAACAACTCTTTTTTCCCTGGTTCAAACGGTGCTTACATCTTTGATTCACTTTCAGATTTTACTGCTGCAGCAAATGGATCATTTGCTAATGGTGGTGCTCCATTTGCATCAAACTTACCATCAAGATTTCAATTCAGATATTCTGCATTGCCAGGAAAAGCGGAACCATTACAAACCTTGAAATCTAACAGAGTTGATTTATATGGTCAAGATGATATCAAAATAAATGATAAATTTAGAATTGTACTTGGTCTTCGTGCGTCTGCGATTGCCTTTGAAAATACTACAATTGACAATCCTGTGGTTGCTGGTTACACTTTTGCAAATGGTCAGAAACTTAGTACTGGTTCTATGCCTGATACTCAGTTTCTTTTTGAGCCAAGAGTTGGATTTAATTTAGATGTATATGGTGATTCAAGAACACAAGTTCGAGGAGGAACAGGTATTTTCTCAGGTAAAGCACCGGCTGTACTTTTATCAAATGCAATTGGAAATAATGGTGTTTTAACAGGATTTATAGATGTTAGTGGTGATAACCTACTTGCTGGTCCAGTTGCAGGTGGTGCTCCTTATGGATTTACTCCAAGACCAGAACAATATTACACCCCTGCAAATGCTGCGGCACCAACATCATATGACTTAGCTTTTACAGCAAAAAACTTTAAATTTCCACAAGCCTGGAAAACGACAGTGGCAATTGATCAAAAATTACCTTACGGTTTTGTAGGAACAATTGAAGGTATTTTTAGTAAAAATATTAATGAAAGTTATTATTACAACGCAAATTTAGCAGCACCAGTTGGAACTCTAAACGGAAGTATATCTGGAGACACAAGACCATATTATTCTGGTACGGATAATGGATCAAGAGTTAATAATAATGTGTCAAATGCAATTGTGCTAGACAACACAAGCAAAGGGTATTTTTATTCAACTACAATCAAATTAGAATATCCGTACAAAAAAGGTCTTTGGGGATCTTTGGCATATACACGTTCAGATGCTTATGATATAATCTCCGCAGGTTCAATCGCTGCTGGATCATGGACTGGTGCTCGTTCAGTAAATGGTAACAATAATCTGCCATTGAGTATCTCTAGTAACAACACTCCTCATAGAGTTGTAGGTTTGATTGGATATCGTTTTGATTACGGAAAAGAAACATATGGTGCTTCAACATCAATCAACATTGGATACATTGGAGAGCAAACGGGTCCTTTTTCTTACACCTATGGTGGTGATTATAATGGAGATAGAGTTGCTGGTAATGATTTAATTTTCGTTCCAAACAAAGCATCTGATTTGAGATTTGTACCAATTACTCAAACTGTTGGAACAACAAATGGACCACCAGTTGTGAATGGTACTACATTAACTTTATTTACAGTAGCAGAACAAGAGGCGGCTTTTGATAAGTTTATAGATCAAGACCCGTATTTAAGTACAAGAAGAGGTCAATATGTTCAACGAAACAGTAATGTTTTGCCAATGCTACACAAATTAGATTTGTCAATTACACAAGATTTTAGCATCAAAATTGCAGGAAAGAAAAATACCTTTCAATTTAGAGCAGATATTTTGAACTTTACAAATTTATTAAATAGAAGTTGGGGAGTTTCTCAAAGAGCCACAGCAACTAACATACTTATAACGCCAAATAATCAAGTTGCAAGTTCTGCGAATGGTTTTATACCTGGAGTTCAATTAGCTCAGCAAGTAGATGAACAAGGGAAAGTAAGTTTAGCCAAAGACACATTCATCAAAAACGCCTCTGTATTTGATGTATGGCAAGCTCAATTCACTTTAAGATACATATTCGGAAAATAATATAAAAATATAAAATTAAATTTAAATGCTATGAAAATTAAAAATCAAATTATAAAATTAATGTTGGGAGCAATTGTTGCTTTTGCTAACTTTTCTTGTTCAGAAGGCGATAATGATAAAACAATTGAAAAATTACCTACGATTGTAGAAATTGCCAAAGCAGATCCTCAATTTAGTGTTTTAGTAAAAGCTTTAACTGCTACTCAATTAGCGGGCACCTTTTCATCTCAAGGTTCATACACAGTTTTTGCACCTACTAACACAGCTTTTGCTGCCTATGTATCAACGCTACCATCAGTTGCGTTTCCAACTGGTATTACAGATGCAACTTTTAATACTGCTTTAACTACAGCACAAAATACGGAGTTGAAATTTATACTTCAATACCACGTTTTGGGACTTGGTACAAAAGCAAATGATTTGTTGCCGAATCCAGCAACGGGTGTAACAGGTTACTCTAGAACATTTGCTCCTTTTGGAACTTCAACTTCAGTTACATTAAGTACTTTTGTAAATCAACCCACTGTTGGTGGAGATGTCTTAATTAACGGTGGTGTAACTAATGGTGGAGCAAAAGTTATTAAAGCAGATGTCGATGCAAGCAATGGAATAATTCATGTTATTGATAGTGTATTAAAAATACCGACGTTGGTAAGTAATGTTATCGCAAATCCAGCATTTTCAACATTAAAAGATATTGTTACTAGTGGAGTTGGCGGAACTTATGGTAATCAAACTGCAGTTTTAGCAGTATTGAATGGTGCTACAACAGCAGCTCCAAAAACAGTTTTCGCACCTTTAAATACTGCTTTTACTGCAGCAATTGGGACTGGATTTTTAACTCCAGCTTATTTAGCAACTGTAGGAAATATAACTAAAGTTTTGCAGTATCATGTTTCAGCTTCGAATTCAAATTTGACATCAAGTTCAGCAACTTCATGGACAGCAACTACTGCAACTATGCCTTTCGTATTTACCTCTGCCGCACCAGTTGCACAAACTTCTACAATAGCTTTAGGAACTGTAAAAATTACATCTGCAGCAACAGGATCTTTAGTAAGTAATATTAAAGTCGTAAATGTACAAGCATCAAATGGAGTAATTCATGCTGTTGATACAGTTTTACAGCCAAACTAATACATTACCATAATAACAAAAAACTGTCTAAAGCAATTTAGACAGTTTTTTTTTGCTTATATTTGACACTCAAATTTAACTACTATGTATCATTTTCTACAAAAATTCCATTCGGGTTTGGCTTATATTGCATTATTACTACTATTAATAGCGGTTATAAATGCACTTATTGGGGTGTTTTCTAAAAAAGAATTTACATCAAAAGATAGAAAAGTATCCCTATTTGGAATGTTAACTACTCATATCATGCTATTGGTTGGATTGATTTTGTATTTTGTTTCCCCAATTGGTTTTGCAGTACTTGGTGAAATAAAAAACGCGTCACTGCGATTAACTTCTTTAGAACATCCGTTGACAAATATCATCGCGATTACACTAATCACAATTGGTTGGAGTCGCCATAAGAAAGCAATTTCAAGCGATAAAAAATTCAAATCAATTTCTGTTTTCTTTGGAATTGGATTGATTTTGATCTTGAGTAGAATTCCTTGGAGTTTATGGTTTTAGAATCATTTTTAACCCTCTGAAATTTAACCAAAAAACTACCAAATGAAAAAATATACTACTTTACTCTTGTGTCTTGTATTAATAGGTTTTGCGTTTTCGCAAGTGGAAATTAAAAAAAATGTTTCAATAAAAAAAGATTCCATTTCAAAAGTAATAATCGAAAAACCAAAAGTAATTTTAGATACAATGGTTGTTCCAAAAGGGAAATACAAGCCATTCAAAAAAGATGCACACGCCTCTTATTATGCCGATAAATTCACGGGGCGAAAATGTGCAAGCGGAAGAATTTTCGATAACAACAAATACTATGCTGCACACAAATCATTGCCATTTGGAACTAAACTAAAAGTAACCAATGAACGCAATGGTAAAAGTGTTTATGTAGAAGTTGTAGACCGTGGACCATTTGTGAAAGGAAGAGAATTAGATCTTTCACACCGTGCATTCAAAGACATTAACCCTGCTCGCGGAAGTGGCGCTGTGATTGTTACAATTGAGATTTTACAAAAATAATTACCAAGTCAAAAAAGGCTTTTGACTTAAATAGGCATTGTAATACCGTTCCTCATTTGTTACTTCCATACCAAGCCAAATTGGTTTTTCAAAGGTTTCGTTTTCAGATTCGAGTTCAATTTCTGCAATAATCAAACCCTGATTGTCTCCTGAAAAAACATCAACTTCAAAAATATGTTTTCCAATTTTAATGTTATATCTAATTTTTGAAATGACACCTTTTTCACACAAGCACAGCAGTTGCTTTGCTTCATCAACATTAATTGGTTTTTCCCATTCATAGCGAGACATTCCAGTTTCGTTTCCTGAACCTTTTATGGTCAAATAGCCTTCATTTCCTTTGATTCTAACTCGAACTGTTCTTTTTGGATTTGTATTCAAATAACCTTGTGAAATTTCATTATTTGAAAAGGCTTCTTTTATAAAATCATTTGATTTAACTAAAAACTTACGCTCAATTTCTATCATTTTAAATTGTTTTCTTCAAAGATAATTTATTTTAAAAACTATTATCAAGATATATTTTGAAAAAGTAAACATTGCGAACCTTTGTGGTTTTCTATTTGAAACTTGCTGTACTATTTTTTATAAATTTGCAACATGCTCGAAGAAGAAACAATTCCAATTAGAAAAATAATCCATATTGATATGGATGCTTTTTATGCCTCTGTTGAGCAATTAGATAATCCTGCATTGCGAGGGAAAGCTATTGCAGTTGGCGGAAATGAAAATCGAGGAGTAGTTTCGGCAGCAAGTTATGAGGCTCGAAAATTTGGAGTTAGAAGCGCATTATCTGGAGTTTTGGCAAAAAAATATTGCCCAGATTTGATTTTTGTAAAACCAAGATTCGATCGATACAAAGAAATTTCAATTCAAATTCGAAAAATTTTCAATGATTATACAGATTTAGTAGAACCACTTTCGCTAGACGAAGCCTATTTAGATGTGACAATTAACAAAAAGGGAAACCCAAGTGCAAGTTTAATTGCACAAGAAATTAGACTTCGGATTCTAAATGAAGTGGGGCTTTCTGCTTCTGCAGGAATATCGATTAACAAATTTGTTGCAAAAATAGCATCGGATTATAACAAACCAAACGGTCAAAAAACAGTTTCGCCCAATGAGGTTGAAACCTTTCTAGAAGAATTACCAATCAGAAAATTTTATGGAGTTGGAAAAGTTACCACCGAAAAAATGTATCAACTTGGAATTTTTTCAGGGTTAGATTTAAAAAGTAAATCACTTGAATTTCTTGAAAAAAATTTCGGAAAATCGGGGAAATTCTATTACGACGTGGTTCGAGGAGTTCATAACAGCGAAGTAAAATCGAATCGAATCACAAAATCTGTGGCAGCAGAACATACTTTCGATGTAAATTTAACTTCCGAAATCTATATGGAAGAACGTTTGAAATCAATCTCAGAAGAACTTGAAAAACGTTTAAAAAAATATAAAATTGCGGGTAAAACAATTACATTAAAAATTAAATTTAGCGATTTTACTCAACAAACTCGAAGTAAAACATTGCCCTATTTTATTTCTGATAAGATTTTGCTATTCGAAACAGTGAAGGAATTGTTATACCAAGAACGATTTAAAGAGTCAGTTCGTCTTTTAGGAATTTCATTAAGCAATCTGAATACTGAAATAAAAAAATCGATTGTAGTACAACTCAAATTCGATTTTTAGAGAATAATACAAAGTAAACAATAGTTAAACTTATAGTTTTGTGATTGTTAACTTATAATTAAAATTACATTTGTAAAAATTTAATGATTATGATTGCTTTCAAACAATACGACAAAGCCGCTGCAAAATATTACAACAAACTAGAAATTAACACACTGCCACTAGTTTCGGCTAATTTTTATTTTGATTTTTCAAAAGAAATTAAAGATTCTTTCGATGATTTAACGCGACTTAATTTTATTTCTAAAAGTAATAATTGGCAATCACACGATTGGAACTTTGAATCCATAATCAATGAGGAAGTTATTGTTGTAACAGATTCTCGTTTGCGAATTGTGTACGCATCTAGTAATATTATTAAAATGAATGGCTATCTAGAATCCGAAATTCTGGGAGAAAGTCCAAAAATATTTCATGGAGAAGCTACTTGCCAAGTAATTTCTAACGAAATTAAAGAATCAATTCGTTTACAACAGCCTTTTGAAAAATCGGTTTTGAATTATAAAAAAAACGGAGAAACCTATCAATGTTTGATTAAAGGTTATCCTGTTTTTGATACAAAAGGTAATCTAAGACATTTTATTGCTTTTGAGAAAGCGGCTTAATTTTAAAATCGATTTCGAAACCAAACTTTCATCCATTCACGTTTTAAAATCAAAAAAGCAACTTGTTTAGATAGTTCAGATATATCTGAACCATCGAGTTTTTTGATTTGGTCCTCAGGAACATCAATGATGTATAGTAAATTCAAATATTCAGCAAATTTATATTGAATTAATCTAAAGATTTTTTCGTGTAGTTGAATTTTTAACTCCTCTGGAGAAGTGCTCATCGGGAAATCAATCCCTTCATTTGCCAAATTAAAATCTTTATTAATTTGTTCAATTAATTTTAAATACAAGTTTTCACTTTCGGCTTCAGAAAGTAATAAATCGGTGTTAATTGGAACGGTAAAATTCATTTTTAATAGTATTTTCAAAAAATAATTTCAATTTTAAAAATCAAATTCAAACGTCATATTGATTTTTGAAATTGAGATTGTTTTTTGAAATTGAATTTTATTAAACTTTTCTTCCCATTAAATTTTCTCCGAACGAACGTAAAATATCTTTCTTTTCATTATCGATACTGATGTTTAATAAAGTATCAAATGCTTTTAAAGTGAAATCTTGAATCGCTTGTCGTGTGGCTTTTGACGCCCCAGAAGAATTAAATATTGCTTTCACCGATTCGATTTTATCTGAATTATCTGTTGGATGAATCGAGAATAAATGCAACAATTGCTCTTTTTCAGAATCTGATCCAAATTCAACTGCTTTGAGATATAAATATGTTTTTTTGTTTTCAATAATATCGCCACCAACTTGTTTTCCAAAAGTTTCTGGATTTCCAAAACAATCTAAATAATCATCTTGCAACTGGAAAGCCAAACCTAGATTCAATCCAAAATCATAAATTAAATCTGCATTTTTTTGAGAAGTTTCAGCTACAATTGCACCCATTTTCATGGCTGCTGCAACTAAAACTGCGGTTTTGTATTCAATCATTTTCAGGTATTCTGGAATCGAAACATCATCACGAGTTTCAAAATCTACATCCCATTGTTGACCTTCGCAAACTTCAATTGCCGTTTTGCTGAATAATTTAGCCAAGTCACGAAAAACATCAGTAGTGTATTTCTCAAAATATTGATACGCCAAAATCAGCATTGCATCGCCAGAGAGAATTGCCGTGTTGGTATTCCATTTTTCATGAACCGTTTCATTACCTCTTCGTAAAGGTGCATCGTCCATTATATCATCGTGAACAAGCGAGAAATTATGAAAAACTTCGACGGCTAACGCTGCTGGCAAAGCCAAGTTATAATCAGCATCAAAAACCTCGGCGCTCATCAAAGTCAAAACCGGACGCATTCTTTTTCCTCCCAATTTCATTATGTAATGAATGGGTTCGTACAGATTTCGAGGTTCTTTAGTTTCGTATTGTGTAAGTAAATAATCCGAAATAAATTCTTGATATTGATAGATTGAGTGCATTAATTCTGAGTTTAAAGTTTAAAGTTTCAGGTTACGCAAAGTAACTCAAAAAACTTTAAACCTGAAACTTTAAACCTTTTCTAATGTTAAATTTATGTAAATACTTTGGAAACTATTTTAGTATTCAAAGTTTCCGTTCTATATTTGCATTCGAATTAAATAAGTAATGCGCGAAAAAATCATTCATATTGCTACCGATATGTTCTTTAAACTTGGGTTTAAGAGCGTAACAATGGATGATATTGCCAATGAAATGTGCATTTCTAAAAAGACAATTTATAAGTTTTTTGCCAATAAAGAAATTCTGATTGAAGAGGGAAATAACGTTTTTCATGACAAAATTCAATCTGGAATCGAAGAAATTACGAAAATAAGTGACAATGCAATTCACGAAAATTTCTTAATTCGAAAAATGTTTGTAGAAATGTTCAAGATCGCAGATACTTCTCCATTATACCAACTCAAGAAGCATTATCCTGAAATGCATCAAAAAGTTGTAAACCAAGAAATTGCAGTTTGTTCAAAATGTTTTAGACAAAACACGATTAAAGGAATTGCTGAAGGTCTTTACAGAGATAATATTGACATCGAAGTTTACATAAAATTTTACTACACATTACTTTTTAACATTAATGAGAATACAGTTTCTGAAATAGAAACTCAAAATCTAGAATACAAAGCTTTAGAATATCACACTCGAGCCATTGCTACACCAAAAGGAATTGCAGAACTCGAAAAACAATTATTAAACTACACCAAATAATGAAACAATTTTTTATATTACTTATTAGTGTTTTTTCGCTCATTGCAAATGCACAAAATCCTGCCAAACAAAACTTTAGTTTTTCGTTGCAACAAGCCATTAATCATGCTTTAAAAAATAATTACAAATCGATAAATGCCAATCGTGATATTGAAATTTCTAAAGAAAAAAAATGGGAAACAACTGCAATGGGTTTGCCTCAAATTAATGGAAATATTGGGTATCAAAATAATATAGAACTTCAAAAATCATTGATTCCAGCAGAAATTTTTGGTGGTCCAGCAGGAACTTTTGCAGAAGTTGCCTTTGGAACCAAACAAAATGCTGCTGCGAGTATTTCTTTGAGTCAATTAATTTTTGATGGTTCGTATATTGTAGCGCTACAGGCATCTAAAGCCTATTTAGCCTATTTTGTAAATGCCAAAAAGAAAAACGAAGTCGAAATTCGTGAAATGATTATCAATACGTATGGCAATGTTTTATTGGCCGAAGAAAGTATAAAAATTTTAGAAAGTAATAAAAAAATTCTAGATAAAAATTATAATGATGTCAATCAAATTTATAAAAATGGTTTGGGCGAACAAGAATCGGTAGAGCAAATTTCGATCACGCAAGCAACTGTAAAGAGTAGTCTGAAAAATGTATCAAGATTAAGGGAGATATCTTTAAGAATGTTGAAAATTAATATGGGAATCGACATCAACGATGATTTAATTTTAACTGATAATCTTGATAATCTTTCAAAATCAAACCTGAATCTGGTTGCTGATGTATCAGAATTTAAAGTAGATAATAACATCGATTATCAAATAATATCCAGTTTAGTGACTCAAAAAAGACTATTGTTAAAACTCGAAAAAGCCAAAGCATTGCCTAGTTTAGGAGCAGCATTCAATATTGGTGCCAATGCTTTTAGCCAAGAATTTACTTTTTTAAATGGCAACCAACGTTGGTTTAATTATTCGAATGTTGGCGTAAGTTTAAATGTGCCTATTTTTTCAAGTTTTGCCAGAAAATCAAGAACTGCACAAGCAAAAATAGCCTTTGAGCAAGCACAAACCCAGCAAAAAGAGGTAGAACAAATGTTGAAATTGGGTTACGAAAAAGCAAAATCAGATTTTGATTTCAGTATTGAAGAATATGCTACGGCTAAATCTAATTTGAATCTTGCAGAAAGAATCGAGAAAAAACAACAAATAAAATTCAAAGAAGGTTTATCGACGAGTTTCGAATTCAGTGAAGCACAACGACAATTGTATGCCACGCAACAAACCTATTTGCAATCAATGGTTGATATTATAAATAAAAAAGCGGCTTTGGAGAAGTTGACGATTAAATAAATTAATTATCCCGTATGGATATAGCATTGGTAGAAAAAAGATAGGAATCACAATTATCCCGTAGGGATTTAATATTGGTAGAAAAATTCAGTTAATTGTTTATATCCCGTAGGGACTATATGCTGGTTACATAATATAATGTTATTAAATTTATTTAATTATAAAATATGCCAAATACATATACACAAATTCATATTCATTTTGTTTTTGATGTAAAATTCAGATTAGGTTTGATTGATAAAGAATAGAAAGAACAATTAAACAAATATATTACAGAAATTATTCAAGACAATAACCATAAATTATTGTCGATAAACGGAATGCCAGACCATATTCATATTTTAATCGGAATGTGACCAACACAATCCATTTCAGATTTAATGAAAGAAGTAAAACAAAGTTCATCATTATGGATAAATAATAAGAAATTTATAAAACAGCATTTCGAATGGCAAGAAGGATATGGTGCATTTTCGTATAGTAAATCACAAATTGATACTATTATAAAATACATTAACAATCAAGAGGAACATCACAAAAAGAAAACATTTGCAGAAGAATATTTGGAGATGTTAACCAAATTTGAAATCGAATATGATGAAAAATATATTTTTAAAGAATTAATTTAAAATTTATATAAAGAATTGAAAACCAACATATAGTCCCTACGGGACAAAAAACGAAAACAACAAATTATTTTCTACCAACATGAAGTTCCTAACGGAACAACTTAAAACAATTAAATATGAAGAAGTTATTCTTATTAGCAACAATTTCAACACTATTTTTCTCTTGTGGAAAAAAAGATGACACAGCAAATATCGATGATTTAATAAAATCAAAAGATTTAGTAAATATCAAAGCCAAAAGAGATCTTTTACAAGCCGATTTAGCCAAACTAGAAACAGCAATTGGAACATTAGATACCAAAAAAGCAGAAGAAGCATTGGTTTCAGTAATGACTATTAAAGACACGGTTTTTAATCATTTTCTAGAAGTGCAAGGCGATGTAAACACGAAAGAAAACATCTTAATACAACCAGAAATGCCAGGAACTTTAGTGACGTTAAATGTAAAAGCGGGACAACGTGTTTCAAAAGGACAAACTCTTGGTCGAACTGACGATGCAGGAATGAGCCAGCAATTGGCAGCAATGGAAAACCAATACAATTTGGCAAAAACAACTTTTGAACGTCAAAAAAACCTTTGGGATCAAAAAATTGGTTCTGAAATTCAGTTTTTACAATCTCAATCACAAATGGTTGGTGCTCAAAAAGCAGTATTACAGATGAAAGCACAATTATCTAAAACTTTAATAAAAGCCCCGTTTACAGGTGTTATTGATGAAGTTTTTGTAGAACGCGGTCAAGTGGTTGCGCCAAGTATGCAGGGTCTAATGCGAATCGTAAATTTATCTAACATGTATGTTTCTACAGAAGTTCCAGAAACGTATATCGGAAAATTAAAAGTTGGAACCGTTGTAAATGTTGGCCTAGCAAGTCTAGGAAAAACATATACAGGAAGAGTTCGTCAGGTTGGAAATAACATCAACCCAACCAACAGAAGTTTCGGAATAGAAGTTGGCGTGCCAAATCCTCAAGGTTTGTTACGTCCTAATCAAGTAGCCAAATTACAAATTATCGATTATACCAATAAAAACGCTATTGCGATTCCAACTAATGCCATTTTATCAAACGGCGATGGGACTAAATATGTGTACACCGCTGAAAACAGTAATGGTAAAACTGGAACAGCCAAAAAAGTAATTATAAAAACCGGGCAATCATCAGGCAATGTCACCGAAATTCTTTCTGGTTTAGATTCAAATGATGTTATTGTAACCGAAGGATTGAACACGCTACAGGAAGGAACGAAACTTAATTATTAGCCCACCCAACCCTCCCAAAGTGAGGGCTTTACAAATTTTATAGATAGTATTAATTATATAAAACTTTCCTCATTAGTTCCCTCCCCTTCGGAGAGGGTTAGGGTGGGGCTAAATATGGAACACAAAAACCACGAATTCGGCATTTCATCATGGGCTGTCGACAACCGCATCACCGTTTATATTTTAACGCTCATTATTGTTGTAATGGGAACCATGGCGTACATCAATATGCCACGAGAAGATTTTCCTGAAATTCTAGAAAACAAGATATTTATTTCATCCATTTTTCCAGGAAATTCCTCTGAAGATGTTGAAAAATTGGTCATTAAACCGCTTGAAGATCAGTTTAAAAATATTTCTGGTGTTGAGAAAGTAACGTCAAGTTCGTTTCAAGATTACGGAATGATTATCGTTGAATTTAATCAAGATGTAACGATTGAAGAAGCAAAAGTAAAGATAAAAGACAAAGTCGATCAATCGAAAGCCAAAACCGACTGGCCAAATCTCGATAATGGGAGTAAGGTTGAGCCGAATGTTTTCAATATCAATATTTCGGAAGAAGTTCCGATTTTAAATATCAATCTTAAAGGGAATTATACTGCGCAACAACTCAAAAAGTTTGGAGAATATTTGCAAGATGAGATTGAAAATATTCCCGAAGTTAAAAAAGTAGATATTCTTGGCGTTGATGATAAAGAAGTCGAAATTGCCATCGATGTTTTTAAAATGAGTGCAGCAAAAGTTAGTTTTGACGATATTCAAAACGCTGTAAAATATGAAAACATGACCCTTTCGGGCGGAAATTTAGTATCGCAAGGTTCTAGAAATAATATCAGAATTGTTGGAGAGATTTCGAATCCTGACCAACTGAATAATGTTGTTGTAAAATCGTTCAACGGAACGGTTTATTTAAAAGATATTGCCGTTGTGAGTTTTAAAGAAAAAGAAAAAACAACCTACGCTCGCGAATCTGGACAAGAAGTTGTGATGCTTAATGTAAAAAAACGCTCTGGTCAAAATATGATTTCGGCAATAGATCAAGTCAAAGAAATTGTAAAAACAGCCCAAGAAAAAGTATTGCCAAAAGATTTAAAGTTGGATATGACCAACGATCAATCTGCTCAAGTAGAACATCAGGTTAACGAATTATCAAATCATATTATTTTCGGAATTATTCTGGTAATGATTGTATTAATGTTTACGATGGGATTACGAAATTCATTGTTCGTAGGCGCCGCAATTCCGCTTTCTATGTTAATGGCATTTGCTATTTTATCTGCTTTTGGATTTACATTAAATACTATGGTTCTATTCGGATTGGTAATGGGATTAGGATTGCTTGTTGATGACGGAATTGTAGTTGTCGATAACGTTTTTGCCAATATGCGAAAAGGAATGGGTCGCATTCAAGCCTCAAAAATTGGTATTGGCGAAATCGCTTGGCCAGTAATATCGTCTACAGCGACAACATTGGCGGCATTTATTCCGTTGGCATTGTGGCCAGGAACTGTCGGAAAATTCATGGTTTATTTTCCAATAACATTGTCTTGTGTTTTAGGTGCATCATTATTTGTAGCGATGATTATAAACGCAGCCATGACTGGTGGATTTATGGATATTGAAGATAGAAATATTTCTAAAAAAGCCATCAAAAAATATTCAATTATTTTCTTGGCTTCGGGATTGTTATTTGCAGTTCCAGGATATATTTCTGATACCACTTGGATGCGAGCCATTGGACATTTATTATTAATTTCTCTTGGTTTAATGTGGTGCTATCATTTATTTCTTTACAAAGCAACCCAAGATTTTCAACATAGTTTTTTCCCAAGTTTAGAAGCCAAATACCAAGTTTTTTTAGGTAAAATATTGACAGGAAAACGTGCCGTAATTTCATTAGGAGTAATCGTATTTTTATTGTTTTTCTCTTTCATTTTATTGGGCATTTTCCCTCGTGAGGTATTGTTTTTCCCAAATAATGTGCCAAAACAAAATATCGTTTACATTGAGTATCCGCAAGGAACAGACATTGAAAAAACCAACAAAGCCACTTTATTTGTTGAAAAACAAGTAATTGAAGTTTTAAAGAAATATGTTGACAAAGATACCAACGAAAATTATCTTGCCGAAAGTATTGTTTCGCAAGTAGGAATGGGCGCAGGAAATCCAAATATTGATGTCGGTAATCAATCCGAATCGCCATATAAAGGAAAAGTAACGGTAAATTTCGTTGAATTTAATTTACGTCGTGGCATTGATACCAACGAAATTCTAGAAGAAATTCGTGCAAAGGTAAAAAATATTGCAGGTGCAAAAATTACTGTCGAGAAAGATGCTGCAGGACCGCCATCGGGTTATCCAATAAGTTTGCAACTGTCTGGAACTAACTACGATCAAATGTTGGTTGAGGCCAGCAAAGTCATTTCGTTCATCAATTCGAAAAACATAACAGGAATCGAAAAATTAAACGTTGATGTAAATAAAGAATCTCCAGAACTCGAAATGAAAATCGATCGTGTAGGCGTTGGAAGTTTAGGCGCGACAACTGGACAAGTTGGTTTCACGATGCGTCGTGCGATTTACGGTCAAGAAATTTCTAAGTACAAAGAAGGAAAAGACGATTACGACATTACTATGCGATTGCAAGAAGACCAACGCAAAAGCGAAAGTATTTTGTTCAATCAGCCTGTAACTTTCCGTAATCAGAATAACGGACAAATTATTCAGGTGCCAATTTCTGCAATTTCTACTACCGAAAAGAAATATACGTTTAACCAAATAAAACGTAAAAATTCGAAACGTGTCATGACTATTTATTCGAATGTTTTAACTGATTCTAATGGTGATGCGATTACAAAACAAATAGAATCAGCACTTTCTACTGCCAATTACAAAATGGCTGGAGACATAACCTATTCGTTTTCGGGCGAGCAAGAACAACAGAAAAAAGATTCGAGTTTCTTGTTTGGCGCACTACTTTTGGCATTGGCAAGTATCACGATAATCATTGTGTTGCAGTTTAATTCGATCTCAAAAACTATGGTAATTATGTTTACTGTTTTGCTTAGTTTTTCTGGTGTTTTTTATGGCTATATTTTCTGCAGAATGGATTTTGTAATCTTGATGACCATGATGGGAATCATTGCATTGTCTGGAATTGTTGTGAAAAACGGAATTGTATTAATGGATTTCTTCGTACTATTATTAGATGCAAAAGTCGCAGATAAAAAAGTTAATTCACACGATGATTTAACCATTATAGAAATTAAAGATGTCATTATCGAATCAGGAAAATCACGTTTGCGTCCCGTTTTGTTAACAGCATTAACCGCAATTTTGGGATTAATTCCTTTGGCAATTGGACTAAATTTCGATTTCTTTGGATTAGTAACCGATTTGAATCCACACTTATACATGGGCGGCGACAACGTAATTTTCTGGGCACCACTCGCTTGGACAATCATTTTCGGGTTGACCTATGCCACCGTTTTGACCTTGGTTATGGTCCCAGTAATGTTTTATTTGGTTAAACGAATGAAATATTGGTTGCGAGATCGTGGCAATAAAAACAAAGAAATTGAAACTATTGGAAAATTAGAAACAATCTAAATTCTGTTTTAGATAAACCAAAAAGCCGATTTGAAATTTCAAATCGGCATTTTCTGTAATATATTTTCTTGACTTTTTCTTTTATTTTTAATCCAAATCAAATTTAATTCCTTGTGCCAATGGCAAACTTGTTGTATAATTAATTGTATTCGTTTGACGGCGCATGTAAATTTTCCATGCATCAGAACCACTTTCACGACCACCACCAGTTTCTTTTTCGCCTCCAAATGCGCCACCAATTTCTGCACCAGAAGTTCCGATGTTTACATTGGCAATTCCACAATCTGATCCTTGAACAGACAAGAAATATTCGGCTTCACGCAAATTATTAGTCATAATTGCAGATGATAATCCTTGAGCGACACCATTTTGAGAAGCCAAAGCATTTTCGACCGATCCTGAATATTTCAATAAATATAAAACAGGTGCAAAAGTTTCGTGTTGTACAATCTCAAATTCATTTTTCGCTTCAGCAATTGCAGGTTTTACATAACAACCACTTTCGTAACCTTCGCCAGAAAGCACGCCGCCAGCAACAAGAATTTTTCCGCCTTCGGCAACTACTTTCGCTAAAGCATTGTTATACATTTCAACAGCGTGAACATCAATTAATGGTCCAACATGATTCTTTTCGTCTAATGGATTTCCAATTTTTAATTGTCCATAAGCCGAAACAATAGCATCGCGAACTTTATCATAAATACTTTCATGAATAATCAATCTTCGAGTAGAAGTACAACGCTGTCCAGCGGTACCAACCGCTCCAAAAACGGCTCCAATAACCGTCATTTTAATATCAGCATCTGGAGTAACAATAATGGCATTGTTTCCACCTAATTCTAATAAAGATTTTCCTAAACGACCTGCAACTGCTTGTGCTACAATTTTCCCCATTCTAGTTGAACCTGTTGCTGAAATTAAAGGAACACGTTTGTCATTAGTCATCAATTCGCCTACTTTGTAATCGCCGTTTATCAAACATGAAATTCCTTCTGGAAGATTATTTTCTTTGATTACTTCTGCAATGATGTTTTGACAAGCAACACCACAAAGAGGTGTTTTTTCTGATGGTTTCCAAACGCAAACATCACCACAAATCCATGCTAAGGCAGTATTCCAAGCCCAAACGGCTACTGGAAAATTGAATGCAGATATTATTCCAACAATTCCCATTGGGTGATATTGCTCATACATTCTATGACCAGGTCGTTCGGAATGCATGGTTAATCCGTGCAATTGACGTGATAAACCCAATGCAAAATCGCAAATATCTATCATTTCTTGAACTTCGCCATAACCTTCTTGCAAAGATTTACCCATTTCGTATGAAACAAGTTTTCCTAATGCTTCTTTGTTTTTGCGTAATTTTTCTCCAAACTGTCGCACAATTTCTCCCCGTTGTGGAGCTGGCATTAATCTGAAAGTTTTGAAGGCCTCGGTTGCGGATTGCATTACTTTTTCGTAATCAACTGGTGTAGATGTTTTAACGGATGCGATTAGTTTTCCATCAACTGGCGAAAAACTTTCTAGGACTTCACCATTTGAAAAATGATTAACACCTGTTGATGTTCCTAGGTTTATTTCCGATATTCCGAGTTGCTTTAGTGCTTCGGTCATTCCAAATTGTTGTGCTATTGTTGACATTATATATAATTAAAATTAATTTTTCACAAATGTAAAGAAAAATGGGGGATTTGTAATTGTTTTATAACCGTGAGATTTTTTTAAAGTTTACCAAAGTTATAATTTTTTTATTTTATTATTATAAAATATTGTAACTTTTAATTTACAATATAACATTTATTTGATTATATTGAATATTAAATGTTACAAAAAAAGTTAAATAAATCTTGGATCTGATTTCATAATTGTGTTACATTTTTCACAAGTTCTTAATTTTTCTGAGGTATAGAAATGTTGAAAATGGGGTAAAAAATCTTTTTCAATATCATTTAACTCAAAATAAACTTCGTGAATTTTATGGTTACAATTATCGCAAAACCAAAGTAATCCGTCAGTAAAACCTTTTCCGGCTCGCTTTCTTTCGATTACTAAACCAATAGAATTTTCACTTCGAACAGGAGAATGTGGAGTTTTTGCAGGATTCAAATACATATCTCCTTCATGAAGTTCCATTTCAATTTTTTCACCGTTTTCTTGAATAATAACTTTGATAGAACCTTCTAATTGATAAAAAAGTTCTTCGGTTTCGTTGTAATGATAATCTTTTCTCGCATTTGGACCAGCAACAATCATTACTATGTAGTCGCCAGAATCAACATAGAGATTTCTATTTCCAACAGGTGGTTTCAGCGAATGTCTGTTTTCTGAAATCCATTTATTGAGATTGAAAGGTTTTGAGATTGACATTTTTTGAGATTAAAGTTTAAGATTGAAGTTCAGGTTGAGATTAAAAAATTATCCAATTACATTATTTCTTGATTTCAATACTTTCAGGATTAAAAATTTGTGGAATTTGTTTTGGATTGTTTTTATAAATTGATATTTTTCCTTTTACGAGGATTATTTTATCATTCAGATCTTCGAGCTTAATATTCAGTTTTACCAAGTAGTCGTTTGTGATAACCACACTAAAAACATTTTCGGGATATTTTTTATCCAAATTCAAATAATTGAGACTTTTTCCTTCAGACGCCAATCGCATGGATACTACTCTGCCTTCAACAAAAACAATTTTATCTAAATTATCTTTTACTTTATCTGTCCCGATGATTTCTTGCGAAAAGGTGTTTATTGTAAATAAGACAATTAGTGTAACTATTAAATTCTTCATTATCAATTTTGGGTTTATTATGAAAGGCCAGCAAAAAAGCCAACCTATTTTATTATTTTACTTCTTTTACCAAATAAATATAAACAGGAAAGTGATCGCTAAATCCTTCTTCATTTGCTTGATGTCTGAGCGGATAACCTTTGTATTGTCCAGTTTTTTGAATCATAAATGGTTTGTTGTAAATTCCTGCTTCCCAATACCTAAAAGAAGATCGATCTGTTTTGATTAATTCTTCATCAACCATAATTTGATCAAAAATATCCCAAGCATCACGGTAAGCAATAGTTCCCATTCCGTCTTTTGCCATTTGCTCAAACGGATTGTAAATTCCAAATTGTTTAACTTCTGATTTTTTTAATTTTGCACCAAGAGCTTCTTTGACGCTTTTGTTGTAAGTACCGTCATTCAAATCTCCCATGGTAATTACTTTTGCCAAAGGATTTATTTTTTGAATAGAATCGATAATTTTTTTATTTAATGCGCCAGCAGCTTCTCTAAAAGGACTACTTTTTTTCTCACCACCTGAACGCGACGGCCAATGATTTACAATAATGCTAATTTCTTCTCCATCTAACAAGCCTGTAACCAAAAGTTGATCTCGAGTGTAGACTCTTCTGTCAGTTGGAATCACAGTAATTACATCATCTGTTTTTTCTTCTTCTTCCTTTTTCTCTTTTATTTTTATGTTTTCCTCTTTTTTATAAATATACAAAGGAACGTTTATGTAACTTGTGGGTTGAAAGTGTTTTTTTTGGTACAAAAGAGCCACGTCAATGCCTCGTTTGTCTGGAGAATCGAAATGTACAATTCCATAACCAAATTTTGCAAGTTTGGGTTGTTTAATTAAATCTTCTAATACACCTCTGTTTTCAATTTCACATCCTCCAATCAATGTTGGGGCATTCGGATTTTTGCCCGAACCAATTTCTGAAAGAACAATTGAAAGATTTTCAAGTTTATGATTGTATTTTTTAGAATTCCAGTTTTGAGAAGACGATGGAAGCCATTCATCATCATTGTTAGTACCTTTTATAGTATCGAAAAGATTTTCAAAATTATAAAATGCGACGGTATGAATAAAAACTTTTTTTTGTTGAGCATTTGTGGAAAAAATTCCAGTTACAGCAAATAAAGCAATAATAAATTCTTTAATTCTCATAAAATAGGCTTTAATTTTGTTTTATATGTAATCAAAATAAGTACCAAAAGTAGGTATTATTATTAAATAATGTACATTTGCACGCTCAAGAATTGAAACTTCTTGAAAAATCCCCAATTAAGATATTAATTTTATGAAGAAAATTATTTTTAGTATGTTGATTTTAATGCAAACATTTACCAGTTTTGCTCAAAAATCAACCGGAATTAGTGGAAAGGTTATTGATTCAAAAACTCAAAAGCCACTAGAAAATGTAGTTACATCGATTCAAAATGTTTTTTTAACTCAGTTGACAGATTTTAACGGAAAGTTCAATTATTTGAATGTTCCTGTTGGAAGTCAATTACTTCAAATCAAAAGTCAAGGTTATAAAGAATTATTGTTGCAAATTGACGTTGAAGCAGGAAAAATCCTAGATTTAGGAACTATAGTTTTAGACGAAGATGGCACGAACGAACAGCAAGCGGCTTCAATTACGATTTCTGAAAATGAATTGAATTCTGAAAGTAATTCTTCCGAAAGCACCTTGGGTTTATTACAATCTTCTCGTGATACCTTTCTACAAGCTGCCGCATTTAATTTTGGACAAGCACGGTTTAGTGTTAGAGGAATTGATAATGAATATGCCAATGTGATGATTAACGGAGTTTCTATGAACAAAACTTCTGATGGTCGACCTCAGTATGGCGATTGGGGCGGATTGAATGACGCAACCAGAAATCAAGAATTTACCAACGGTTCTGCACCGTCTGACTATGTTTTTGGTGGAATTGCAGGAACCCAAGAAATCAACACCAGAGCATCAATCTACAGACCTGGAACAAGAATTTCTTTTTTGAATACCAACACCAATTACAGTTATCGTGCTATGGCAACACAAGCCTCAGGAATGAACAGTGACGGTTGGGCTTATGTGATTTCAGCGGGCAGACGCTGGACCAATGAAGGATATTTTGAAGGAACAAACTATGGTGCAAATTCCTTGTTTGCAAGTGTTGAAAAGAAAATTAACGAAAATCATAGTTTGAATTTAACTTCTATTTATGCTAATAATCTTCGAGATAAAAACTCACCTAATACTACTGAAGTGACAGAATTGGGTGGAGAAAAATACAATTCTTACTGGGGTTTTCAAGATGGAAAAAGAAGAAATTCTCGTTTCAAGAAATCTGAAGAACCCATGTTGATTTTAACTCATTATTGGAGAATAAATCCAAAAACCAATCTAAACACTACTATTTCATATCAAACAGGACAAATTGGTAACAGCCGTTTAGAAGGGAATGCTGTTGATAATCCAGATCCTACCTATTACAAAAAACTACCAAGTTATTGGACAAGTTTGCATAGTAATACAGGAGTTTTTACACCAAATGCTCAGGCTGCCATTGATTCGAAAGCATTTTTCTTAGCAAATAAACAAATTAATTGGAATGATATCTACCGCATTAACAAACAAACTAGTGCAAACGGAAGTCGAACAGTTTTGTATGAAGATCGAAACGATGAAGATATCATCACCGGAAATTTGAATTTAACTTCCCAACTTTCTGATAATATTTTATTGAGTTCGAGTGTTAATTATCAAGATTCTAGAACCAAAAACTTCAAAAACATGTTAGATTTGTTAGGTGGAAATTACTACACTGACAAAATTAATTTTGGTTTTGGAAATCAACAGCAAACAGATTTAAACAATCCAAACAGAAAAGTAACCGTGAATGATAAATATGGTTATAATTATGACATTAATGTGACCAAATTTGATGCTTTTACACAATTCAAATTTACGTACCAAAAAGTTGATTTTTACATGGCTCAGACCTATTCGCAATCAACGTATCAACGAGAAGGATTTTACAAAAACGGATATTTCCCTAATAATTCTTTTGGGAAAAGTGAAGAAAAGGTTTTTGAAAACTTTGGTTTCAAAGGAGGATTGACCTACAAGTTGACAGGTCGTCATTTGTTTGATTTTAATGCTATCTACATGACCAAGGCACCAAATTCTAAAGATGTTTTCCCAAATGCTCGTGTTAATAATTCAACGACAGCAAATTTAACCAATGAAAGAATCAAAGGATTTGATGCAAGTTACATCATTAGAGCACCAAAATTCAAGGCACGTTTTACAGGTTATTATAATGAGACATTGAATTCAACAGACATTAATTTTTATTATGCTGATGGTTTAGTGGGAGCGTATGGTGCATTTGTTTCAGAAGTTGTCACGGGTATAAACAAAAAAAACAGAGGCGTTGAGGTTGGTTTAGAATATCAAATAACGTCCACCATAAAATTAACTGGAGTAGCGGCATATGGTGATTATACAATAACCAATAACCCAAATCTAAAAGTTTTTGATGACGCAGGTTTAATCCCAGAAAACGACATAGGTGAAACTAAACTTTCTGGTTTGAAGCTTTCTGGAATGCCACAACAAGCCTATTCGTTTGGAGTAGAATATCGTGATCCAAAATTTTGGTGGGTTGGTGTGAACGCAAATTATTTGGCAGATACCTATTTAGATGTTTCGCCACTAAAAAGAACTAAACAGTATTATTCTTTTGAACAACCTCTTCCACCACTTCAACCAATTGTTGTAGACCAAGCGAAAGCAGACGAATTTTTGAAACAAGAAAAATTCAAAGCCATTCAACTTTTGAATTTAGTTGGAGGAAAATCTTGGAGAATAAAGGGTAAAACTTTGGGGCTTTTTGTGAGCGTAAACAACATTTTAGGTTACAATTACCGAACTGGTGGCTTTGAGCAATCACGAAGTTCAAACTACAGAGCAGATCTAGAAGACACAAAAGGTGGAGGAGTTGGTCCATTTGGAGCGAAATATTTCCAAGGATATGGCAGGACCTATTCTGCAAACATTTATTTACAATTTTAAAAATATATAACTATGAAAACAATTTTAAGAATTTTAGTATTAGTTTTAAGCGTAGTTTCATTGCAAGGTTGTCAAAACGAGACGTATGCTGAACCAACTGAAGAATGCGTATCGCCGAGTTTAGTAAAAAACAAAGAAGTTTCGGATATTTTTACTGCAACTCCATCTGGGTCTACAAATCAATATCTTGCAGACGATATTATTGAGGCGGTTGTTACTTCAAGCGATGAAGGTGGGAATTTTTTCAAGTCAATTTCGTTGATGTCTCTTGATGGAACAAGAGGATTTAGCATCTCCATAGATGAATATAATTTGTACACAAAAAAATTACAACCTGGTCGCAAAGTATATGTTAAAATGAAAAATTTGTATACTTCTAATCCAACAGGAGGAGCAAGAGGATTAAATTTCGGTGGTGCTCCAAGTGGAACTTTCAATACATTAGAGCGATTATCAGCTTTAGAGTATAGTAAATTTGTAGTACCAACTTGCGCATCAATTGACGAAGATTCGTATGTTAAAAACTTGACGTTAGCCCAACTTAGTAATGATTTGTATTTGAACACGCTTGTAGAAATAAACAATGTTCAGTTTGAAAGCGAAGGAACTACCTATGGAAATAGACCTAGTGATCTATTCGATAAAAACGAAAATATTACTGATGGAACAACCACTCCACCCCTTCCAACAAGAACAAGTAAATTTGCCAATTTTGCGGGAAGCCCATTGCCATCGGGTAGAGGAAAAATTAGAGGCGTTTTGACAAAATTTAATGGAGGATATCAACTCATTATCAGAACAGAAAGAGATGTGAAACTAACGAATCCAAGAGTAGATTTCAATCCTCCAATCGTAGGGAATGCGCAAACTTTTGCAGCGGCGTTAAATGAGCCTTTTACGAGTTATGCGATCAATCAATCTAACTTTCCAAAATACATAAACGATGCTTTTGTAAACTCGAGATATTGGCAAGTGAAATCTTTTAGTGGAAATCAATATATCGAAATGACTTCTTTTGGAGGAGGTGGAGTAACTGCAAGAACTTTTTTCTATGTTCCAGTTGATTTTACTGCTGCAAACAATTTTGGTTTCAAAAGACAAATGAGATTTTTTAGAGCTCCAGCACTGAATGTTTACTATGTGAGCAGCGCAAATTACACACCAGGATCAGTTACAAATACTGCAAATTTCACAAATATAACGTCAAGTTTTAACATTCCAGTTCTTGCAAATGGTGCCTCAGATTCTGGTTTTCTTCCAGTAACAACATACAGCATTCCACCAGCATTAACAGGTACAGGCTATTTTGTTTTTGAGTATTTTGGTACACCAACCGAAACTACAACGATTCAAATAGATGACATTTTTATAAACTAAAATGAAGTAGCATTTCTAAAATTCTTAAACCCTAAAAGTTTAATAGACTGCCCCCTAAAAGTTAGATACTATTTGGGGGTATTTTTATGGAAAGAAAAGTCAAGTGTCATTATGAATTGGGAATTTGAATTTAAAAAGAGTATATAATTCTGAAACTTTTAAATTGAGAAATTTTTAAAATTTTAATAGAATTTCGCTGTATCTAAAATTGTTTTATGATTTAAAAAACTAGTTTTTAGTTTCATTCTCGTAATAATTACAGATGTGAAGAATCCCACCCACTCAAAAAATTAACACAAAACACAACAAATCCATAAAAATTTGTAGTAAATTATTACAAATATGTAAAAAAGGTCACATCGTTTTTCGAATTTGACAAAAGTTTTTATTTCAAAAAAATATATAAAAAAAGAGAAACCAATCATCTAGTATTCCATTAATTTTGCAAGACAATTCAAGTTACTACATTCCAGAAAAGTAGCCATAAAAACCCCAATCATGACACAAAAAATCACAGTCCTGTTTTTTTTGAGCATCCTATTTTTTAGCCCCATCAAAGCCCAAGACCTACTTTGGGAAAAAACCTACGGCGGCAAACAAGCCGACTATTTAACTGATGTACACGCCACAGCCGACTACGGTTTCATACTCGCAGGAAGTTCCCTATCCGTCAAATCAGGCAACAAAACCCAAGGCAACCAAGGCGACCTCGACTACTGGGTATGGAAAATGAAAGAAAACGGCGATTTAGACTGGCAAAAAAACTTTGGAGGCACAGGAAGCGATTTTTTACAAAGCATCGATTTAACACAAGACGGCGGATTCATACTCGCCGGAACATCAAACTCAGACAATCAATTCGACAAAACCGAAGATTCACGCGGCAACGACGACCTTTGGATCATCAAACTCGACGCCAAAGGAAACATCGAATGGCAAAAAACCATAGGCGGCAGCAGCCAAGAAAAAATACAAAGCATACAACAAACACGAGATGGAAGTTACATCATTGGCGGCTCATCAAGTTCAGACATCTCAGGAGAAAAAACAACCAACAGCTTTGGAAATTTAGACTATTGGTTACTCAAAATAGACAACAAAGGAAAAATACAATGGCAAAAAACCTTTGGAGGCATCTACTTTGACGAACTGCGAAGCGTAGAAATCACAAAAGATAGCGGGTATCTAGTAGGCGGTTACTCCAATTCCCCCACATCAGGCAACAAAACCCAAGACAACATAGGCACAGGAGACTACTGGATACTCAAACTCGACAGCAACGGCGAGATACAATGGCAACGCACCATAGGCGGCGACAAAGACGACCAACTCAACACCGTACACCAAACCTATGACAATAATTACATCATCGCAGGAAACACCAACTCAGGCGAAACACATTCAAAAACCAAAAGCAACACCAAAGGCACCGATTTTTGGGTACTAAAACTACAAACCAATGGCGAAACCCTTTGGCAAGAAACCTACAACATCAGCGAAATAGACATTCTAAGTTCAGTAGTAGAAAACAAAGACCACACCCTGTTACTAGGAGGATATGCAAAATCCGAAATCAACGCGCAAACCACAAAACAAAAAGACGAAAAAGAAATCAACGATTACGTCGCCATAAAAATATCCGAAAACGGCGAAGAACTATGGCGCAAAACAGTAGGAAGCGAAGGCGAAGACCTACTCAAAAAAGTAATCGAAACCCGAGACGGAGGCTATTTACTAGCAGGAACATCGAATGCTCAAATCCCATCCCCAGCCCTTCCCAGCGGGAAGGGAGCCGAAACAGGATCAACTATTTCTGAAAATGTTTTGAATTCCAACCAAAACAACCCACAACTTCAAAATGCCAAAAACGAATTAAACAATGCCATAGGAGACGTTTCCAAAGACATTAATGACGGCATCAAAGACCAAACAGACCAAATCACCAAGAAAATTAATGACAAATTAAATAATGAGAACTCTCCATTTAAAGTGGGTGTAAACAGCCCAACAGGGAGTATAAGTTTACCCAGTCTAGGCGATGGAAATTCAAACAGCAACAGCAACAATTCACAAGGAACCAAGTCAAACGACACGAGTTCAAAAGCCCTCCCTTTGGGAGGGTTGGGAGGAAATAAAAGCACCCGAGACCAAGCCAAGACATTTGGTAGCAACGATTTTTGGGTAGTCAAACTCAAAGACCAAGCCAAACCAAAAGTAGTCAAAGCCAGTGTGGAAGCCTTCCCGAACCCAGCAGAAAATTTTACCAACATCATCATAGGCTATGAATATACCACAGGAACAGCCACCGTGTTTGACCTAGGCGGCAAATTGTTGCACACCCAAGACATCACCAGTCGCACCGTGACCATAGACATGAGCAACTACCCCGCAGGAATTTACATAGTCAACATTGACACCAACATACAACACGACGGAATTAAAGTAATTAAAGGAATTGATAAAAAATAGGAAGATGAAGTATTTAAAAATAATGTTTTTTGTTTTGATGAGTCAAATGATTTTTGGGCAAAACAACTCTAGTAATGGTTTGCAACCAAGTTTTGCTCCTCCTTCGCCACAAGCATTCAGCATGACCGAATATGGTAAAAATGGAGCAAATGAATTTAGAGGAAAACCATCCATAAATATACCCTTGTATAATTACAAAAATGGAAATCTAGAAGTTCCAATTACTCTGAATTATAACAGTGCAGGGGTCAAAGTAAATGATTTGTCCACTTGGACGGGTATCGGATGGAATTTATCAGTTGGTGGTGTAATAAATAGAACGGTTAAAGATTTGGCAGACGAAATAGCCGTTAGAAGGGTACTCATCAATGAGGAAGATTTTTTAGATTCCACAAAAAGTGATTGTTCCCCAAATTCACAATATTATTATAATTTGTGTCGAGAGGGACAAGATATCGATACTGAATTAGATGTTTTTAATTTTAGTTTTAATGGTTACTCAGGAAGTTTTTATTTAGATGCTAACTTAATACCAGTAATAGTCAACAATGATAAAGAATTAAAAATAAGTATCATTGGTAATTTAGCAATTGATAAAAAATTTATAGTTATAGATCCACAAGGAGTTAAATATTATTTCGGAGATAATGAAACAGAAAATTCTGCAACAATTACAACAAATATTCACGATGCTATTTTTTCAAACACCTCTTTTTATCTTTATAAAATAGAACATCCTTTGAATGGATTAATTACTTTTGAATACGAAACCAAATTTGGTGGCGGTTATTTAAATAAAACATACAGCCAAAATGTAAATTTTGAAAATCCAATTGGTGATGGGCTCGGCATTTATAGTTCTTTTATTACTAAACAATCCAATAATAGTTTAAAACTACTCAAGAAAATAAAAAATTCATCGACTCTAGATGAGGTTGAATTCAACACCACAACCACAATGAATAGAGATGCTTTATTCATTCTTGATAACATTATTGTAAGAAATAATACTATTATTACTAAAAAAATAGATTTCACTTATTTAGCAAAAAATAGTAATACTCAATCAGCAAATGATTTTAATACAGCAAGTCGTTTTTTTCTTGAAAAATTAGAAATAAATAAAAATGTATTAGTTGGGAATAGTAAATCTGAAAAATATAATATGGTTTATAACGATCCAACAGCACTTCCTGCAAGATTGTCAAACTCTCAAGATTTCCATGGTTTTTTCAACGGTAAAACAAATGAAACATTACTCATAAGTCATCCTGCATACGCTCACCCAAGCACGACATTCTATGCAGATCGAAACCCGGTTTTTGAGAAAGCAAGCAAAGGGGCTTTAATCGAGTTGAAGTATCCAACAGGAGGATTTACAAAATTTGAATATGAACCAACACTTTCTCAAAAAGAAGTATACACAAAATATGGTGGAGAGGCAACAGGAGTTCCACTAAACCAAGTACCAAGGATTGACCCTGATTTTGGGGATATTAATTTTCCTGCGATTTTTAAAGATCAAATGGTTAACATAAAGATAATCACAACAAATCCAAATAATAGAAACCGTGTACCTTTTAATTTAGTAATTACAGATTTATCATTAACTACAAATAATCAGCAAATATTTCCTAGAATGGCATTAGGTCATTCATTTTCAATTCCTTATCAATTTCTAAAAAATCGAAACTATAAAGTTGAGATAAATTTCGTAAATCCTTTAGGTTCAGACGATGCAGGCGTAAGTGCAAGATTTGAGTTTACAGTAATGAGTGGCTACACACCAATTGACGGATTAAGTGTTCGACTAAAAAGACAAACAGATTTCAAAGATACTTCGAGCCTTGGCAATATTTCAAGATATTATTATGGTAATATTGACTTGTTAAATGTTAATACTATCAGAAGACTAAATATCTCTCCACGAATAGATTATAATTTCAATGGAACATCTTTGAGAATAAATGTTACTTCTGAAGGGAAAAGCAAATATTCTGGTTCTGAAGAGACAGATTTTAATTATGATATTGTGAGTATTAGTTTTGGAGGTGATAATTTCGAAAATGGAGGTGTCGAAAAGTTCTTTTCTAAAAGCGATGGTAATGAATCGATATTTAGAAGAGAAGTAACTATGAATGCCTGTTATCCCGCTATTTTTGGCGGCGGAATAACTTGTCCGAGTACTTTTGGACCTCCTCAGCAAAATACAGTAATAAATATATCAAGATCCTTGTTTAATTCCTTTGAATATACAGATAACGCAACTTACAATGGAACATTACTAGGAGAAAGAGTATATAAAAACATAAATGGAAGTCTTTACAAAATAAAAGAAACAAAATATAACTATAATGTTGTTAACCTTGGAACAGTAAATAATTTTGTTGGGAGGCTATTGTTTGGAAGCGAAACCGTTAAATCTATTTGTAATGGAGTTCAACTATGGCCACTGTCAAGTTGTTATCTAGGGATTTACAAAACAAAATCCATGAAACAAGTATTGAATAATACAATAACTAAAGAATTTTTAGACCCGTTACCAATGAGTAACTATTATCCTTTTTATGTAAATGATTTTGATTATTCGCTGTATGTGAATTTTCCTTACCCAAGCGTAGAAGCAGCCGAAGCCTCTTACAAAAAAATTACCACCACCCAAACTTACACCTATGGCAACCTGCGTGGCTTACCTACACAAATCACCACCACCACCAGTGACAGTTCAAAATCTAAAATCACAAAAAACATCTATGCAGATCAAGCCAGCACACTCACAGGACTAACAGCAGCACAATTGGCTAATGCCAACACCTTGTTAGCACAAAACAATGTAGCAGCACCCTTGCAAGTAGAACAATATCAAAACAGCGATTTATTATCAAAACAACGCACCGTGTTCAAAACAGGAGCAGTGCCAAGCCAAATCTTGCCAGATGTGATTCAAACCGCAAAAGGAACCGCAAACCTGGAAGATCGCGTTGTATTTTTAGAATACGACCCCAAAGGAAACCCCTCAATCGTCATGATGAAAGACGGCAGCAAAACCAAATATTTCTATAACACCGACAACCAAGTCATCATAAAAATCGAAAACTACACAGGCGCAGCCAATGTGTTCACAAACCCAATGGGAACCATACCCGCATGCACTTTCATCAATCAATATCCAACCGCCATGGTATCAGTCTACAACTACAATGCCACCACCAAACAAATCACAAGCATAGTAGCACCAGATTGCAAAACCGCCTACTACGAGTACAACGCTTTGAATCAATTATATCGAATCAAAGACCAACTCGGAAACATCGTACAAGAATTTGACCATAACTACAAAAACTAAAAACCCCATGAAAAAAATATTCTACCTTTTAGTGGCACTACCCATTTTAGTCCTTGGTCAAACCACCACCGAAAACTTTGTAAAAACCACCACCTACAAAAAAGCCAGCACCCTCACGCCCAACCCAACGGCTGCTGATTTTGCTGTGCAAATTACTTATATCGACGGACTGGGTCGCCCCATGCAGCAAGTCGCCAGTCAACAATCGGCAACAGGAAAAGACATTATTACTCACATTGAATACGATGCCTTTGGGCGACAGCCCAAAGACTATTTGCCCTATGCTTCGACCACTGCAACAGGAGCATTTGATGGGACTGCTTTGTCAAACACAACCAATTTCGCACTATATGCAGGGCAAAACCCCTATTCTGAAAAGTTATTCGAAAACTCGCCACTCAACCGAGTGATGAAACAAGCCGCATCAGGAACCGATTGGAGCATGGGCGCAGGACACGAAATCAAACTCGACTACCAATCCAATTTAGCCAACGAAGTCAAACGCTATGTGGCTACAGCAACTTGGAATACTACCAGTCTTTTATACGACATTGCCCTTGTAGACAACGGATATTATGAAGAAAGCCAACTATACAAAACCATTACCTTTGATGAAAACACCAATACAAACCCAACAGAAACTAACGGTTCAACAGTAGAATTCAAAGACAAAGAAGGCAAAGTCATATTAAAACGCACCTACGAATCTGGAGCAAAACACGAGACCTATTATGTATATGATCTCTTTGGAAATTTAACCTATGTTTTTCCTCCATTAGTCAACACCTCAAATGCAGTTACACAAACCATTTTAGACGGTTTGTGTTACCAATACAAATACGATGCACGCAACCGATTAGTAGAGAAAAAAATCCCAGGCAAACAATGGGAGTTCATGGTCTATGACAAATTAGATAGAGTCATTGCAACAGGTCCTGCTTTTTCTCCGTTTACAGATGCAGTAGCCCCAAACAATATAGGTTGGTTAATTACAAAATACGATGCATTTAACAGATCCGTGTACACAGGCTGGAAACAATCTACAACAGTCACCGCCGCAGGAAGAGTCGTGTTGCAAAACCAACAAAACGCCCTCACTACAACCCTAAACGAAACAAAAGCCACAAGCACCACAATTGATGCTGTTGCAGTTGGTTATACCAATGTTGTAGCACCAACCGCTTTCAAACTCTTGATAGTCAACTACTACGATGATTACAATTACCCCGATGCGCCAACCACGTTTGGAACCGTGCTCACGCAACCCGTGTACTACAACAACACAACCCAAAAACCAAAAGGAATGCCCACAGGCTCTTGGGTGCGTGTGTTAGAAACATCCGCATTAGCCAATGCTGAAAAATCCTATATCTTGTATGACTACAAAGCCAGACCCATTCGCAGTTATATGCAAAACTATATGGGCGGTTACACCCAAACCGATAGCAACCTAGACTTTGCGGGCAAAACCATCTACACCGAAACCCGACACAAACGAATTGCCACCAGTACCGAATTACTCACGCGTGAAAATTTCACCTACACCGCACAAGACCGATTGCTCACCCAAACCCACATCATCAACGGAGGCACACCACAACTCATAGCAAAAAACACCTACAACGAACTGGGTCAACTTACCAGCAAAAACGTAGGCGGCACAGACGTTACAGGCGCAATAGGTCTGCAAAAAGTAGACTACACCTACAATATTAGAGGATGGCTCACAAGCATCAACAACATAGCAAATTTAGCCCAAGGCACAAATCCTCTAGATTTATTTGCCTTCAAAATCAACTACAACACCATCGAAGGAAGCGTAGCAGGAGTCAACAAACTCTACAACGGCAACATAGCCGAAACCTACTGGCGATCAGGCAGCGACAACATACTTCGAAAATATGGCTACAACTACGACCAGTTAAACCGCTTGCGAAATGCCATATATCAAAAACCAGACAGCCCCAACCCAGTACCAGGATCCTACAACGAAAGTTTAAACTACGACAAAAACGGAAACATCATGCACTTGGATCGCTGCGGAAGTCAAGATTCAGACAGCAACACGATACCCACCATCAAAATGGATGATTTGAACTATGTCTATGCTGCAAACACCAACCAATTACTAAAAGTAAGCGATGCAACCAATTCAACACTAGGATTCAAAGACGGAAGCAACACCACAAATGACTATGCCTACGATGCCAACGGCAACATGGTAGTAGACAACAACAAAAGCATCACAGGCATTGTATACAACCATTTGAATTTACCCAACAAAATTAATTTTGCAAATGGCGGAATAATTACCTACTTTTACAATGCTATGGGACAAAAAGTAAAAAAAGTAGTTTTAGAAAATGCGGTAACCACCACCACAGATTATCTCACAGGATATCAGTACAAAAATACTGCGCTACAATTTTTCCCAACAGCAGAAGGTTATGTCAATTTTAGTGAACCACAAAAAGGCTCTGGTGCACCAGGAGGAACATACAACTATGCTTTCAATTATTTAGATCATTTAGGTAATGTGAGACTCACGTATTCTCAGGATCCTGTGACACTCAATCTGCGCATCATGGAGGAGAATCATTATTACCCCTTTGGTCTTAAACATTCTGGTTACAATTCTGATCAATTAATGTACATCAAACAAGGAACTACAACCAAAATCGTTCCCGTACCGCCGCTGTTTAAAACTTCGTACGATGTGAAATTTCAGAATCAGAAACGAGAGGAAGATCTTGCTCTAAATTGGGATAGTTTTAAATGGAGAAATTATGATTATGCGATTGGGAGGTTTATGTCTATTGACCCACTAGCGGAAAAAATGCCTTCTTGGTCTCCTTATAATTTTTGCTTCAATAATCCTTTGACATTTGTGGATCCTGATGGTCGTGCGCCAGATTGGCACAGAGAGGGAAGTGTGCTTGTAGCAGATGCGGGTGATACTGCAGAAACTTTAGCAGCATACAAAGGAATTTCTACGCAGGAGGCAAGAGCAGAATTTAATCATAGTCATTTTCGCTTTGAAAGCACAATGAGTGGAGGAGAAAAATTTTATGGTTCCGATAGATATAATCCTTCAGGAGCATACGGCCCTTCTTATGGTCCAGCGATGGATGAAAAAATAAGTTTAGGAATTATTGGGGCAATGGCCGCTCCAATATTAGCCGCTGAAGGTGGTTTGGCTTATTTAGGGACTGAAGCAATGACAGCATTTAGTCAAATGTCTTGGGGTTCTGCTGCATCAGGAATTGCTATAAATACTGTTTCACAAGGAATAGCAAATGTTGGTAGTGGTGGTAGTTTAGGTGATATTAATACGATTGAAGCATTATCTTCCGCTGTTCCAGGTGTTGGTTCAACTATATTTGGGGAAACGTTCAATTTACCTATAAGCAGTGTCTTAAACGGTAATTTTAGACCTACTGTTCCTAAAACATTAGACCAAGCAGTCCTTCAAATTGGAGGTGGTTTATTAAGTAATAGTTTTGGAAATAAAATTGATGCTAGTCCGCTCTTTGGAAATGGTGTTGGACAAGTTTACAAAGAAGTTGCTAAATTTTCCGTCGAAACAGGATCGAATGCATTACCTAATTTAGGTAATTAAAAATATTTTTAATTAAAAAGGAATAATGATTAATAAAATATCTAAAATATTTTTAATATTTATTTTCTTGGGATTGGTATATATTTTTTTAAAAGGATATTTGTATGAAAAGGAAATAATCGAGAATGAAAAACAAACCATATGTAAATTTATTTACTGTAAAAATGCACCAAAAAACACAACAAGTTTTTTTAAATACAAGATAAATAATAAATGGTATACAAATAGTTATGGTCAATGCCCTGAAGATTCTAATGAAAAAATAAATAAATTTTTCATATTATATTATTCTTCAAAAGACCCTAATAAAATTAAAGTTGATTTTTCAAAACAAACTATTGATATAACTCATATATTAAATTCAGGATTTACAAAAGAAGAGTTAAAATAAAATTTATAAAAAATAAAATGAAAAAGTTCTTATTAGCATTCATAGTTATGTTGTTTAGTGCGAATTCATTTTCACAAATTTTAACTTCACAAAATGATATTCAAAGTAACATATATGATAATGAAAATGTGCAGGTAAAGGCTGAATTTCCTAGTGGAGAAAAAAAATTTAAAGATTTTGTTATAGAAAACTTCAAAAACCCTTACGGCAAAAATATAAAATTTGAGATTGTAGTAAATTTTATTGTCGAAATTGATGGTACAATAAGCAATGTTAAAATTATTAAGGATGCGGGAAAAGGTACGGGAGATGAGTTAAAAAGAGTTTTAACAATTTCTCCAAAATGGTTGCCTGGCGAACACGAAGGTTATCGAGTAAAAACTAAAGTAAAATTTAGTTTAAACTTGTAAATTATTAGCGAAGATTTTAAACTAAAAAAACGAGCGTAATTGCTCGTTTTTTTATGTTTAAAAACAAAATTTTAATCAGCCATCATTGAGGTTAAATTATCTTTCATTTTCTTTTTGGCAATAGTAATATCAATCATTTTTAAGAGACAGGCTTTTTCGTCATTATCTAAAGTATCAATCAATTTAACTTTTTCTAGAATTGAGAGATTAATATTTTCATCACTACTTGGGTTTTTTATCAAATCGGTAATATCAATCTCAAATACATTAGCAATCTTTTCTAAAGTTGGAATTGTCGGGATTGTTTTGCCACTTTCAATAATAGAATATTGGGCTTGAGCAACGTCAATTGCAAGAGCGACTTGTTTTTGAGAAAGATTTTTAATTTTTCTGTATCTTTTAATATTTGCAGGAATATCAATAGTTGTAGGCATCTGTATCACTTTTTATTAATACAAATGTAGTAAATTATACTATGTAAATTATTTATTTAAAATTATTGATTTGCTATATATAATAAATATATTATATTTGTATTGTTTTAAAATATAACATAAATATTAAAAAATAGTTTTCAATGGAAATCACTCAAATAAAATCCCAACTCTCAATGTCCACCGTGTTGCATTATTACGGTTTAAAAACAGACAAACACAGCAAATTAAATTGTCCGTTCCACGAAGACAAAACCCCGAGTATGCAGGTGTACTACAAAACTCAAACGGCGTATTGTTTTAGTTCCAATTGCAAAACCCACGGTAAAAGTATGGATGTGATTGATTTTATACTGCACAAAGAAAATTGCACCAAACACGAAGCGATCAATAAAGCCATTGAAATTTTAGGACGAAACGAACCAAATAAAAACGATCGTTACCAAACCAATTTGAGCCGTGAGCAATTTTTAGGAAATATGTATCAGTATTTTAAAAATGCGGTGCACAGTTCCAAGCCAGCCAAAGAGTATTTACAAAGTCGAAATCTAGATTTTAAAAAAATAGAAGTTGGCTACAACGCAGGGCAATTCCATCACGGAACACGAAAAGAAGAAACGCTAATCAATCAATGTTTAGAATATGGATTATTAATTGACAAAGGAAATAAAGGCAGAACTGGAGAACTTGCTTACAATGTTTTTGGAAAATGGGGAATTGTTTTTGCTCTAAAAAACAAAGGAAATCAAGTTACAGGATTGTATTTTAGAAGTACATTAAATGATAAAGAAAGCAAACATTTTTATCTGAAGAACCGAGCAGGAATTTATCCAAACTACCCAAAACCAACAACTAAAAAACTCATTTTAACCGAAGCCATTATTGATTGCGCGAGTTTATTACAAATCGAAGAAGTAAATACAAATTACTCATTAATGGCGTGTTACGGAACAAATGGACTCAATGAAGAAATCCAAAATGCGATAAAAGAATTACAACAATTAGAAGAAATTATATTTTGTTTTGACGATGACGATGCAGGAAAAGAAGCCATAAATAAGTATGGTGCGCTATTTATGAACGAATATCCAAAAATGAAAATAACCGCTCTAAAACTCCCAAACAAAGATATTAACGAAACTTTACAATTACACGAAAATGAAATAGTTACTGAACTTCTAGAGCAACGGAAATCCTTTTTATTTTTATCTGAAGAAGCAATAGGAACTATTTTAAAAGAGCCTGTAAAAAGTAATTTTTCTATCGAAGACCAATCAGAAACCAAAGAAAAGAAATCCGTTAAATCTGTGGCGGATAATAAACCAATCGAGTTTTTAAAAGCCGCAGCATTACTCAAAAGATTGAATGAACAAATAGGCAAATCAGGAATAGTTGGAGAGGAAAACTCACGGTTATTATTGTTTTTAATAATCATCAGTTATATGAATAAAAGCCCTATTCACGGGATAGTACAAGGTTCTAGCGGAAGCGGAAAAACTCATATTATTGGTTCAATTGCGGACTTAATGCCAGGGGAAGATGTTTTGAGATTTACCAGAATTACAGAAAGCAGTTTGTACAATTGGGGCGAATTTGATTTGTTTAGAAAAATAATTATTATTGAAGATTTGGACGGACTAAAAGAAGAGGCTTTGTATGCGCTTCGGGAACTTATAAGCAATCAATTTTTGAGTAGTTCAGTATCAATGAAAGATAAAAAAGGGAATAATAAATCGACCAGAAAAGAAGTAAAAGGACAATTTAGCAGTTTATCGGCAACGACAAAAGGCGAAACGTATGAAGATAATATGAGTAGAAGTTTTTTAATCGCAGTCGATGAAAGCAAGGAACAAACTGGGAGAATAATAACCCACCAAAACAAACGAAATGCGGGAGAAATTGACCCAAAAGAGAAACAGATCGCAGTCAATTTTATTCAGCAAATAGTGAGAAGTTTAAAATATTATGAAGTCATTAATCCGTTTGCTACTAAATTACAATTACCCGAAAAAGTACATAAAATACGTAGATTAAACGAAATGTATCAAGCAGTAATTAAACAAGTTACATTTATAAATCAATACCAGCGAAACCTAACAACCGACAACCAACTACTGACAACCATTGAGGATATAGAACAAGCCACCGAAATATTATTCGAGAGTATTGTTTTAAAAGTCGATGAATTGGACGGGAGTTTGAGACAGTTTTTTGAGCGATTAAAAAAATTTGTAAAAAACGAAAGTGAAGAATTTATTTTGAGAGAAATTAGACAAAATTTAAACATCAGTAAAACGCAGATTTTTAGAAATATACAAACACTTTTAGAGTTAGAATATATCAAACAAGTAGGCGGATTTAGTAACAAAGGCATCAGATATAAAATAAGTTATTGGGATAATTATCAGAAATTAAGAGCCGAAATAAAAGATTTTTTGATGCTACAGATTGACCAACTACGACAAGAGAGTAAATAATGTGGAACGCTAGGGAACACAAAAGGAACACTAGAAAACCTTGTTAAGTATTGCTAAATATAGGTTTTTAATCAAAAAATAGTCTAGCGTTCCTAATTCCAAAATATTGAGTAAGCAAAAGCATCATAATTATAAAGGTATGACGAATGATAATTTACAAATATACTTAAATCACTTAATTACAAAAGGGTACAACTCCGAAACTTCCTTAACGAGAACCCAGCAAGTCAAAGAATTTTTAGCCTTTACAAAGTTAGAAATCAACAAAATAACTTCTTTAGAGATATTAAAATACTACAATTATCTAAAAAAAAGACCTAATAAAAGAACTGGAAAACTACTGAATCCAACAACAATTTTACATCATATTAGAGCGATAGAATTGTTTTTTATAATGCTTTTTGACATTGGAGAACTTGCCGAAATACCCGAAATAAATATCAAATATCCCAAAGATTTTGAAAACGATTTTGTTCGAGAGATTTTAAGCCAAGAAGAAATACAAAAAATGTACAAAGTTGCAAATCAATTAGAAACAATAATTTTGCATTTAGGTTATGGTTGTGGGCTTCGAGTATCAGAATTAGTGGCAGTTACCAAAGAAGATATTTACTTGAAAGAGCGTTTTTTGATTGTTCCAAAAGGCAAGTTTAACAAGCGTAGAATTGTACCATTAACCCAAAGAATAAGCGACGATTTAAGTGCATATTTAGAGCAAATACAAGCCAGTCAAGCATTTTTTATAATCAACTCCAAAGGTGGTAAAATGCAGGAATGGACGTATAATAAAATGCTTAAAAAGTTACTCCAAAAGATTAAAATTCCTCAAAAAAGAATAGACAAAATAACCATTCATAGTTTAAGACATTCTATCGCAACACATTTACTGGAGAACGGAATGGAACTAGAAAAAGTGCGGGATTTTTTAGGACACTCACAACTGGAAACCACTCAAACTTATACGCATATATCAATGAACCAACTAATTAACTTAAAAAATGATAGCTCTTGAACAATATATAAAAGAAAATTACAGAACAACAGGATTAAAAAGCACCATAAAAAGATATATCAATTATCAAAATGGAAAGGAAAAAACCGCCAAACTCAAAGATATTTTACAGTATATTGATTATTTACGAAAACAAGGCGTACACCCAAAAACGCTCCGAAACAATCTTTTTGCCATCAAAATTTATTACCGATATTTACAAGAAACCGAGCAAAGAAAAGACCATCCGTGTCAAAAATTATACCTAAAAGACCAAATAAACAGAAGTATTGCGGTTGAAAAATTATATTCAAAAAATCAATTAGAAAGTTTACTAACCAATTATAAAACCAAAAACCAATCTATCCAATTAAGAGATGAAGTAATTATCAGTTTACTCATTTGTCAAGCCTTGTTAGTCAAGGAAATAACTAATCTTAAGTTATCTGAAGTAAATCTAGAAAAAGCCGAAATCACTATCCAAAAAGGCGGGAAAACCAACACCAGAATTTTACCATTACAAGCCAATCAAATACTATTATTTTTGAATTATTTACAAGCCAGAAAAACACTTTTGGAACGCACTAAAAAAGAAAACGACTACTTTATCACTTCAAAGTACGGAACTACTTTAAATCCGCACGGAATTAGTCGATTAATCAATGATAAAAAGCCAAAAAAAGAATGGTTACAGCCGTTGAAAATCCGCCAAAGTGTGATTGCTAATTTATTGAAATCAAATAACGATTTACGGATTGTTCAGGTATTTATTGGACATCGCAGAAGTTCCAGTACCGAAGAATACAAACAAACAGAATTAGAAGCCTTGCAAAATGCTGTTAATCAATATCATCCAATTAGATAAAAGGAAATCCGAATTTAAACAGCAGAGCAAAAAAGCGGTCTCTCTTCGGTCGTTTCCTTTGTTGCGTTGCGCTGCTCCAGTCGTTCCTCCGTTCCACAGACCACAACACTTTTTTATTTTTTACAGCTTTGAAAAAAAGCAGTAAAAAATTAAAAAAGCGTTGCTCGCAATCTTCACACGGTCTCTACCCTTCATTCGTCGTGGCTACTTTGTCTTTTTTAGCACTATTTTTTTTCTTTTTTTCATCGGCTGAGTTTTTTATTTTTGAAAAAAAAATAGTCCTAAAAAATCCACCGCCACTTGTGTTTTGGCGGTTGCTCAACCGCCAGCCATCAACCTCAATTGGAACGCCTAAAGGCTGATTTGTTTATTTTGTTCGGTTGCCGTTACACGCTCACAGCCCTACACCACTGAAAAAGTGGCTCTCGGTCTGTGGTGGCTGTCAGTGACCGCAACACCGCCACCCAGTCACAAAAAAGCCAAGAAAAATGGCTTTTTTGCTCCTTTGGGGTGTTT
>JANPDC010000106.1:0-12068 GCA_031431275.1 Bacteroidota bacterium | reverse complement strand
GGCGAAAGTAATTTTAGAACTTGGTTGTATCGAATAACTTTCAATCATTTTATGAAAATTAAAAAAAATGATTTAGAGAATTACATTACAAGTTTTGAAAACTATGGCAAAGAATTAGACCAAATGCCAAACGAAACACTTTCTGAAATTGAAAAAACAGAAATGAATTCGCTAATTGAAGATGCTAAAATTGGTTGCATGAGTGGCATGTTGTTATGTCTTGACCGAGAACAAAGATTGGTTTATGTTCTGGGTGAAATTTTTAGCGTTGACCATACAATTGGTTCTCAAATGTTACAAATTACCAAAGACAATTTTAGGCAAAAATTAACACGATCTAGAAAAGATTTGTATAATTTTATGAATAATAAATGTGGCTTAGTCAATCAATCAAATCCTTGCAGGTGCGAAAAGAAAACAAAATCATTTATTAAAGCAGGTTGGGTTGACAAAGATAATCTAAAGTTTAATGCCTCTTATGTAAAAAACATTTCTGAAGTTGCACCAAAAAAAGTAGATGAGTTATTAGAATTATCAGAAGTTGAGTACATTCAATTATTTAAAAATCATCCTTTTCAAGAAAAAAATCATGAGAAAAAGTTTTTTTATAAAATAATTAAAGACAAATAGCATGACACCACTATTTAAAAAACTAAACTTCAAAAACCAAAAAGAAATCTTGATTGTAAATGCACCAAACTCATTTGATGGAGAACTTTCATTAATGGAAAGTGAAACAAAAATAATCAAAAATATTCATGAGGTTCAAGAAATTGATTTTGCAATTGGATTTGCAAAAACACAGGCTCAAGTTGATGACTTTATTGTACAATTGAATAGCAAGTTGGTTGGCGATGTGACTATTTGGTTGTGTTATCCAAAAACAAGTTCAAAAAAACACCAATGCGAATTTAATCGAGACACGGGCTGGGCAAAACTTGGCGAACTCAATTTTGAACCCGTTCGACAAGTGGCTATTGATGACGATTGGAGTGCCCTGCGATTTAGAAAAGTTGAATTTATAAAAACCATTACTCGAAGAGAAAGTTATGCGTTGACCCAAAATGCAAAAGATAGAACTAGCCAAAAAGATATATAATGAAAAATAAATTTATACTTATTTTAGTTTCAGTAAATTTGCTATTTATTTCATGTAAATCAGATAATTCAAAAACTAAAATTATGACAAAAAATGAAAATCCAGTTGGCTATTTTGAAATCCCAGTTTTAAATCTTGATAGATCCATAGCGTTTTATCACAAAGTTTTTGGTTTCGAATTTGAAAAAGACACTGTTGATGGTAACGAAATGGCATTTTTTCCACAAAATGAAAATTTATCAGGAATTAGTGGTGCTTTATCAAAAGGCGAAACTTATGTTCCGTCTAAAACAGGAACACTTGTTTATTTCAATACCAAAAACATTGATGAAACTTTAGCAAATGTTGGTTTGACTGGTGGCAAAACGCTTTATCCAAAAACCAAAATTGGAGATATAGGGTTTGTGGCAGAATTTGAAGATAGTGAAGGAAATCGAGTTGCATTGCATCAAAACAAATAAACAATGACGATTCAACTTGCAACTTTAAATGATTTTGATTCCATTGACGCTTTTGACCAGTTTGGCGGAGACAGAATAAAAGAAATCAATCGACAAGAAATTTGGATTGCAATTTTAGACAATCAAATTGCTGGATTTGCAACTTTTGATTATTCGTTTTATGAAAGACCTTATTTGAGATATATTATTGTAAATCAAGAATTCAGAAGAAAAAAAGTTGCTGAAAAATTGATTATTTTTATTGAGCAAAAATGTAAAAATGAAAAATTATTTACTTCCACCGAAGCCGATAACTTGCCTATGATCAACTTGCTTACAAAATTAAAATACAACATGGTTGGTGTAGTTTATGAATTGCAAGACGTTGGCGAAGTTTTTTATTGCAAAGAAATTAGTTGAATTATTTTGCTAGAATAAATTAAAACATACAAATCACATTAATCTAAATACTATGAAAATTAATCTCCTAATCCTATTATCATTATCGCTAATTGGTTGTAAAAACACCGAAACAAAAGCCCAAGTTCCAGAAAATAAAATTTCTAGCCAAGCCAATGCGTATTGGTACGACGGTCAAGCCGAAATTTCGAGTTATGCTTTATCACAAGCACGTTATGGCGAATTGCGACAAGGAACTGCCGTTTTATTGTATGTAACAGAAACATTTTCTGAAAAATCATTTACTAAAGCAGATAATCCTTCAAGTAAAGACATTCCAGTTTTGAAATTGAATTTCATGAAAAATTTTAAAACAGGAATTTATCCTTATTCGGTTATGAATTCTACTTTTTATCCAATAAAAGGTGGAAATTCTATCAAAGAAACCAACTCAATTCAAGAATGGTGTGGCAGCAATTATTTTGAATTGAAAAATAAAACCGACTTTGAAGTTAGTCTAAACTCGTATTTTGAAGGAGAAAGTTTTGAAGATTTAAAAATTAAAAAGACCTTACTTGAAGACGATCTTTGGACTATGATTCGGCTTAATCCTGAAAATTTACCAACAGGAAAAATGAGTGTTATTCCAGCATTTACAATCATGCGATTTTTACATAAAGAATTCAAAGCATACGAATGTCAATTGGATAAAAAAGTAACTACTGAAACTACCGTTTATTCGCTAAATTATCCAGAACTGAAACGAAATTTAAGCATTACTTTCGAATCTAAATTTCCAAACCGAGTACTTTCTTGGGAAGAATCCTATCCAGATGGATTCAGTAAAAACCCAAAAATATTGACTTCGACAGGAAAATTAATCAAAACCATAAAATCTGATTATTGGAATAAAAACAGTAATAATGATAGTGTTTGGAGAAAAGAATTAGGATTGGATTAATTAAATTTGATAGAAATTAAATATAGAATAATAATTTCCTGCTTCATTATAAAAAGAAAGCATACCTAATTAATAGTTTGGTAGTTAAAAAAAGTACTTTGGTATAAAAACAAAAAAAGGTTTTGTTTATTAAAATAGTTTTGTAAAAAATTAATTGTAAAAACTAATAAAAATGAAGTTAAAACAAAATCTTTATCTAATTATCTTATTATTTTCGGGATTTTCAGTATTTGCCCAAAACAACTATCAAACCCAAAAAGTAAAAGGAATTGTAATCGATGCCGATTCAAAAAAACCTTTAATAGATGCCGAAGTTACAATTGTTGAGACAATCGATAAAACAAAAACCAATAGTCAAGGAGAATTCTTTTTTAATGCTGTTAGCGTTGGAACAATATCTATAAATGTAAGTTTAAATGGATATGAAGATCGCGGAATTCCAGAAATTACAGTTACATCTGGAAAAGAAGTAGAATTATTAATTGCTTTAAGTGAAAGTATATCTAACAATTTACAAGAAGTTGTAGTTGCCTCAAAAAGAAGTAAAACCAAACCAATTAATGAATTTGCAACCGTTAGTGCAAGGTCAATAAATATTCAAGATACAAAACGTTATCCAGCAGCCATTAGCGATCCCGCAAGAATGGTACAGAACTTTGCTGGAGTTTCAGCCTCTAATGACTCATCAAACGAAATTGTTGTTCGAGGCAACTCGCCACAGAGTGTTTTGTGGCGTTTGGAAGGTGTTGAAATTCCAAATCCTAATCACTTTGCAGGAATTGCTGCTGGTGGTGGAGCCGTAAGTATGTTTAGCAGCACTACGCTTGGCAATAGTGATTTTTATTCGGGTGCTTTCCCATCGGAATTTGGAAATGCAACATCTGGAGTTTTTGATTTGTATTACAGAAACGGTAATAAAGATAAAAGAGAATATGCTTTCAATGCAGGTGTCATAGGATTAGGTGCTGGTGCCGAAGGTCCATTTGTAAAAGGTGGCAAAAGTACTTATTTAGTTAATTACAGATATTCAACATTTGGATTGCTACAATCGTTTTTGCCTGTACAACAGAAATTAAATTATCAAGATTTGAATTTTAAATTGAATTTCCCAACAGCAGCAGGTACTTTTGGTCTTTTTGGGTTGGTTGGAATAAATTCTAGTATCAGAGATGCGCAAAAAGATCAAGAAGATAAAAAAGATTATGATATTTTCGAATTTAGAACTAATTTATCGGTTTTTGGGTTGACACATCAAATTTTTGTTTCTGATAAATCTTATTTTAAAACAGTAATATCGAGATCAAGCCTTTCAGATTCTGGAAACTTTAATGCTTTAATACCCGATTTAGATTTTATTAAAAGACAATTTTCTTCAGAAAAAACAACAAATAACGATACACGAATCTCTAGTTTTTTCAATTCAAAATTAAGTGCCAAAAGTACTTTAAGAGTAGGTGGAATTTTTAGTAATTTAGATTTCAGTTTCAAAAACACCCAATTTAGATATGTACCTATTGCAAGTTCAGAAGATGTTTTAGACATAAAAGGAAAAACTAATTACATTCAAGGATTTGCACAATTCAAGTACAGAGCAACCGAAAAACTAACCTTAAATTTAGGATTTCATTCTTCCTATTTAGCATTAAACAAAACAAGAAGTTTTGAACCACGAGCTGCTATTAGTTATAATTTGCCAAACAGCCAAACTATTACATTTGCTGCTGGAGTTCATGCTAAACCACAAGCATTATCTACTTATTTTTTTGAAACAGTAAACGCAGGAGGTTTGAGACAAAATTTGAATAAAAATTTGAAAATGACTCAGGCACTTCATCTTGTTTTGGGATATGAAAAAGGATTTGATAACGGAATCAAACTAAAAGCAGAAACGTATTATCAAAGTTTATCAAATATTCCTGTAGATGCCCGAATTGGTAGCGGATTTTCAACTATAAATTCATCATCGGTACTTGATTTAATAAATACAGAACAGCTAGTAAGTCAAGGAAAAGGAACTAATTTTGGTATAGATTTTAACCTTGAAAAATCGTTTAACAAAAGTTATTATTTTATTACTAATTTGTCATTATACAGTTCAAAATATACCACATTTGACAAAAAAGAATACAACACTCGTTTCAACAGAAGTTATCAATTGAATTTGGTTGGAGGAAAAGAATGGTCTATTAGTAATAGAAAAAATAGAATTTTAGGAATAAACGGAAAATTATTGACAACCGGAGGACAAAGACAAACCGAAATTGATTTGCCAGCATCGCAAGTAGCAGGAGAACAAGTTTTAGTCGCAGGTAATTTTTTTAACAAAATAAACGATCCCTATTTTAGGTTTGATTTAGGAATTAGTCTAAAAACCAATAGAGCAAAAACCACTCATATTTTATCATTAGATATTCAAAATGTATTGAACAGATTGAATAAAACTGAAACTGGTTTTAATAATATAACAAATAAATTAACCGATGGAAACCAACTTGGTATAATTCCAATTTTAAATTACAGAGTAGAATTCTAAAAATTTCATTTTTGTTTTGTTGTTAGAGAGGTGTTTTTTTACCATGAAAAATGCCTCTTTTTCTCATTAAGTTTTTATATTCGTAAATAATTAAGCCTATTCAAAAAAATTACACTTTTATGTTACATTCAATTTCAAATGCTCAAGACAATCCAGTTCATGAGTTTATAACCAATAAAAAATGGGCTTTTTTTAGGCATTTTATATTAATACTTATTGTAACTTCCAATTTTGAATTGTTTGATATTCAAGGTTGTAAAGTATATGCAAAACTTATTAAAATTCCATTTGAAGCCTTATACTATGGAAATGTTGCAAATGCAATTCTAGCAATTATACTAATTTATATAAATGTTTACTTTCTTTTTCCCAAGTATTTAAAAAAAGGATTGTATTTAAAATATGCCATTGGAATATTAATTTTGTTGATTTTACTTTTTTTATCGATGTATTTTGTCGAAACAATTTATGTAGATCAATTTTATAAAGATAAAGCGTTGACTACTCCATTGTCTTCGAAAGGTTTTATTCAATCCATGACTTATCCATTGGTGTTTTTAGGTTCAACAACAGGTTATAAATTTTTTAAAACTTGGTTAGAGGATCAAAAAACTTTTGCAAACTTACAGCAAGAAACCTTTAAAGCCGAATTGAATCAACTCAAAAATCAAGTAAATCCTCATTTTTTATTCAATACTTTAAACAATTTACATGTTTTAATAAAAACCAATCCTGACAAAGCATCGAATATTACGCTTGGCTTGTCTGATGTTTTGCGATATCAAATATATGACAGTCAACACGATGAGGTTATTTTGTTAAAAGAAATTGATTGGATAACCCAATATTTAGAATTAGAAAAAATCAGACGCGATAATTTAAAAGTGAATATAAAAACAGCAGGAAATACATCAGGAGTTTTAGTTCCGCCATTATTATTCATTAATTTTATTGAAAACGCTATCAAACATTCCAATACACGAGACGAAGCCGTTATTGATATTTTGTTTAAAGTGGAAAATAAAACCCTCTATTTTGAAATCGAAAACACAAAATCGACAAATAAAACCAACGATGAAAAAGGAGGTTTTGGTTTGAATAACGTTAAAAAAAGGCTAGAATTATTATACACAAATTCTTATAAACTGTCTATCAAAGAAGAAGAAAAAACATTTACTGTACAACTAAATTTTCCAATATGAATTGCATCATTATAGACGACGAGCCATTGGCAAGAGAAGGCATGCAAATGCATATTCTAAATTATCCGAAACTTAATTTGTTAGGAAGTTTTAGCAATACATTTGATGCATCAGAAATACTAAAAACCAATAATGTAGATGTTGTTTTTTTGGATATTAACATGCCCGAAATGAATGGTTTAGATTTCGTAAAATCGCTAACTAGAAGTCCAATGATTGTTTTTGCAACGGCTTATCCACAATATGCAATTGACAGTTATGAACTCGATGCAGTTGATTATTTGTTAAAACCAATCCGTTTTGAGCGTTTTGTAAAAGCAGTCAATAAAGCCGAAGATTATTACAATTTATTACATTCTAAAACATTAGACAACAATCAAATAGAATCTATAAACAACGATTTTATTTACATAAAAGCAGATAGAAAATTTTTTAAAATATTTTTCAAAGATATTTTGTATATCGAAGGTTTAAAAGATTATGTAATCATTCATACTAATGATGCTAAAGTTGTTACTGCAATGAACTTGAAGACTATTTTTGATAAATTATCTAAAACAAATTTTGCAAGAATTAGCAAATCTAATATTGTGAATGTTAATCAAATTTTATCTTTTGATGTTTATTATGTTTATATGAAAAACAATGCCGAACTGCCTTTAGGAAACTCATTTAAAGATGATTTTTTCAGAGATTTTGTCGATGGCAAAGTTTTGAAGAAGTAGTTTTGACTAAAAAAACTATTTGATATAATAAAAGCATGGTTTGGTATAATTTCCATTTCCGATAACTTCATTTAATAATACATTTACAGAAAAAACTTAAAAAAAAAACTCATTTTGAACAAAATAATACTAAAATCTAAAACACATTTTTTAATTGTTACAACTTTGTGTTTGTTAATTTCAACTGTTTCTTTTGCCCAAGATACAATCAAAAAACCAGAACAATTAAAAGAAGTTTCGATTGTAAAAGTCAAAAAAGCAATTGATGTAAAACCAGACAGAACTGTTTTTAGTATTGCCGATCAACCGAGTTTAAATTCGGGAACGTTGCAAGAAACCATCAAAAAATTGCCTGGTTTAATATCTTCTGAAGTTGCAGGAATGATGTATCAAGGCAAACTTCTTGATGTTTTTATGGATGGTCGCCCTTTAAATATTTCACAAAACGAACTCACTTCTTTTCTTGAAGGAATGCCTGCCAATTCAGTTGATAGAATAGAGATTATTACGCAGCCTGGAGCAGAATTTCCTGCAACTTCGGGCAGTGCAATTTTAAATATAATTACCAATAAAAACGCAAAAAAATATTTAAGTGCTACCTATACAAATAGCACAGCACTGACAAATTACGATAAAAAAAGGTATCGAACCAGTAATAGTATTTTGCTAAATGCGAAAAACAAGTATTTTGGTTGGCAGTTAAATTTTGGGCAAAATTATAGAGAAAATGCACTTTGGACAGCGTTTAAACGAACTGATAACAACACAATTTTGTCAGATACAAAAGCAGATAGAGTAAACCGAAATTATTTTGTAAAAGCAGGCTTAACTTTTGATATTTATAAAGACAAATTATTACTTAATTTTGATATAAATTCAGCCAACAATGACAATCAAATAAGTGGTTTTGGTGAAGGTTTTGTAACTTTAGACAAAGCGAAATCAAAACAAAATGGTCAAGTTCTTGTTGCAACCTATCAAAAAAGATTTGACGAAAAAGATCAAAAATTAGATTTTGTTTTTAATTTTAGTAACAATAAAAACGATTATGATTTATTTTCAAAAACGTTAAATACAGCCGTATTAAACAATCTTTCGACTCAAAAAGAAATTCGAGGAAAAATTGACTATTCGCAAGGCATAAAAATTCTTGATGAAGGCAAAATAAGTTTTGGCGGTTTGTATGAAAAACTAGATTTTGATGCCAAAAACTTCAACATTACAAATCTCGATTACAATCGAACAACAAGTGCTGGCTATCTTGAATTTCAAGCAAAATTAAAAGATTTTGATTTTATATTAGGCTCAAGATTAGAACAATACAAAATTGAAGGAAAAACAAATCTATCAGCAATAACGCCTTTCAATCAAACCCGATTTTTCCCAAATGCAACCATTCAATATAACGTTTCGCCACAAATTTTCTTTAATGTAAATTACAACAAAAAAATAACTTTACCAACTACATCGGCATTAAACCCAAACAATACAACCTATCAAAATCAGAATGTAAATACAACCGGAAATCCGAATTTACAACCTACAATTTTTGATAATTTTGAGGTGAAATTGAGTGCTTTTGATTATGCTTATTTGGGTTATAATTTGAGTTCAGCAAAAAATCAAGTAGCAGAATTTATAAATTTGGATAGTAACGAAGTTCAAAACACAAATTTAAACATTCCTGAAATGAAAATTCATAATTTTAATTTTGCCATTCCAATACCTTACATGCTTTTTACAGAAGGATTGGCAGAAACAATGAAATTTGAGTTTAATCCTGATACTATCAATTTCTTATATTTTTATACAGGCTATCAATACCAGCAAATTCCTGATTTAAAAACCAAAGGATTTTGGACTTTTAATTTAACATCGCAAATTATTTTACCTAAAAAAATCAATTTTACAGCCAATTATGGTATTACAAAATCTGGTGGAAATACGTTTTATTTTGTTGCCGAAAAACCAACAGATCATTATTTTGACATATCGTTGAGTAAGAAATTTTTCAACGACCAACTTTCAGTGTCTGTTAATGCACTTGATATTTTTAATTCAGAACGAAGTGTTTACAGAACCGTAAATGAGCCACTTTTGTCATACAATAAAAATGATACTAGACGATTTGGGTTTTCTATTACCTACAAATTGCCAACAAAAAATAAAGCGGTTAAAGAAGAACCTGGTATCATAAATCCAGAAACTCCTGAACAAAGATGATTTAATGTGATTATAATTTAAAAAAAATAGTTAGAGTTTTTAAAGAATTTATTTGACATTATCAATCTCATTCCTAATCAAATGATTGCCCCAATCGTTCAACGACCACAAAATAGTTACGAGACTTTCTCCAATTTCTGTGAGTGAATATTCTACTTTTGGTGGCAATTCATTGTAAACCTGTTTCGATAAAATACCATCGTTTTCCATTTCTTTCAAATGTTGGTTCAAAACTCGTCGGTCTACATTGGCAATGCCTCTCAAAAACTCACTTGGTCGCTTTTTACCATCGCTAATTTGTCTAACAATAGCCATTTTCCATTTCCCGCTAATAGCATTTATGGCTTTTTCTAAAGGACATAATTTATTTTCGGTGGCTCGTTCCAGTGTTTTCATAAAAGTGACTTTTTTATCCCATAGTTGCAAAAAAGTGCGGTATTGCATAGGGAAAATATGTTTTTAATATTTGTAAAAATAATATAAATAATAAGAAAATGGAAACTTTAAAAACACAAATCGAAAACTTTAATACAGAATTGGCAAAACAACTTCCGCCAGAAGTTTTAGAAGCATTTGGAAAATCTATTGAAGATTTAAAAACAAAAAATATTGAAGAAAAAAGCATTAAAATTGGCGATTCATTTCCTGCTTTTTCGTTGCCAAATGCAAAAAATGAAACCGTAAATTCTTCTGAAATTTTAAAAAACGGAAAAATGATAGTTGCCTTTTATCGTGGTGCTTGGTGTCCATATTGTAATTTAGAATTGGCTGCTTTACAAAATTTTTTGCCAGAAATTGAAAGCAAAAACGCAACATTAGTAGCAATTTCACCTCAAAGTCCTGATAATAGTCTAACAACAATTGAAAAAAATAGTTTAACATTTGAAGTACTTACTGACGATAATAATGTGTTGGCATCAAAAATTGGAATTTCGTTTAAACTACAAGATTTTATAATACCCGTTTACGAAGCGGTTGGAATTGATGTCCCAAAACACAACGGAAACAACGAAAATACTTTGCCAGTTCCAGCAGTCTATGTAATTAATCAAAACGGAATTGTTGAAAGTAAATACATTGATAGCAACTACATGAACCGAGTGAATATTGAACAATTATTAACAGAATTATAAAAATTAAATGTAATATTTGTAAATAAAACAAGAAAAATGGCATTAGTAGAATCCAATAATTTTGAAATTGGAAAATTAGCACCTGATTTTACATTATTAGATGCAATTTCTAATTCCAAATTAAGCCTAAACGAACTAAAAGACGAAAAAGGAACGGTGATTATGTTTATTTGTAATCATTGTCCGTTTGTGATTCATGTTAATCATGGATTAGTAAAATTGGCGAATGATTATTTGTCGAAAGGCATTGGTTTTATTGCCATTAGCAGCAATGATGTTATACATTATCCGCAAGATGGATTGATTTACATGAAAAAAGTAGCATCGAATTTAAACTATCCTTTTCCCTATCTTTTTGATGAAACTCAAATAGTAGCAAAAGAATATGATGCGGCATGCACGCCCGATTTTTATGTTTTTGATGAAAGTTTAAAATCGGTTTATCACGGACAATTAGATAATTCACGACCTGGAAACGGAATTCCCGTTACTGGAAATGATATTCGGAATGCGATAGATAAATTACTTTCAAACGAAGAAAATTTTGAATTACAAAAGCCAAGTATGGGTTGTGGTATAAAATGGAAATGATTTGGTTAACTTGTTTTGATATAATAAATCAAGACTTTAATATAATTTTATACTTTTCAGAATTTTAAAATCCTAAATTTACTTTTTATTAATCAAAAACAAATACAATGAAAAATTTCGCAATCGTATCTATTCTAGTTTTAACTCTTTTTGCTAATTTTAATGCATCTGCTCAAAAAGACAACGATAAACGTAAAAGTCCGCACACAACAGTAAAACAAACTTTAGTTTCTGGTGTAGAAATTAGTTTTTTCTATGGTCAGCCACAAGTCAAAGGACGAACTATTGGAAAAAATTTGGAACCTAAAGAAAATCAAGTTTGGCGGACAGGTGCTGATGAAGCAACCGTTTTTGAAACATCAAAAGCAATAAAAATTAATGGTCAAGATTTACCAGCAGGGAAATATTCGTTTTTTACATTGGTTCAAAATGGCGAATGGACTTTAATTTTCAATAAAACTTGGGACCAATGGGGAGCCTATGATTATAAAGAAAAAATGGATGCACTTCGAGTAAAAGTGAAACCACAGGCAGGAACTTTTTCAGAAAAATTAACTTTTACAACTAACGAAAAAGGTGAAATTGCCTTAAATTGGGGTGATATAAAAATTGGGTTTGTAGTTCAATAAAACTCATTGAAATGTAAAAAACTCTGAAAGTAACTTTTCAGAGTTTTTTTATTTACATACTTTATACTTTGGGCAAATAATAAATTTAAAATATAAAACACAATTAATAAATAGATATCTATTTTTTTTAGCT
>JANPDC010000105.1:0-72693 GCA_031431275.1 Bacteroidota bacterium | reverse complement strand
GAATTGATGTTAATGTTTTCGAAAAACAATTCATTTTCTTTTACATAATTAAGATTCGCACGACCATATTCCCGAGTGTTAGATTGCGCGACTTCTCCACCCGAAAAATGGGCTAAATATTGTGCTCCATAACAAACGGCTAGCAAAGGCATTTTACCACGAATTTCTGATAAATTTGGATGTAAAGCATCATCAGAACGAACAGAAAACGGGCTTCCGCCAAGAATTACGGCTTTGTAACTAGATAAATCATTTGGAATTTTATCAAAGGGAAAAATTTCACAAAAAATGTTTAATTCCCTTACTCTGCGTGCTATTAATTGTGTGTATTGAGAGCCAAAATCTAAAATAAGTACGTTATGTTGCATAAGCAAAAATAGATTTTTTAAAAGAATTAAAAAAATTTAAAGATTAGAAAATTTAATGTTTTTAAATTCTTTTGAAAATTACCTAGATTCTTAAATTTTTAATTTTATCAAAACTCAACTCTTTAAAATCTGAAATCACCAAATCAGCCTTTGAATAATCTTGTAATTTAGAGTTTGGACTATCGTAACCTACACAATATATTCCAGATAAATTAGCGGCTTTAATTCCATTTGTAGAATCTTCGATAATGATACAATTTTCAATATTTGTATTTGATAAAAAGGCCGCATGAACAAAAATGGCAGGATCTGGTTTTGATTTGACAAAATCCTCACCCGAAACAACATGCGAAAAATACTGATGCAAGTTGAAGCGTTTAAAAATTCTTTCAATCGTAATTTTTGCCGAGGAAGAAGCTAAAACTAATTGAATTTCGTTTTCATGCAAATCTTTGATCAAATCTAAGACACCTTCTAACAAAAATAGATCTTGTTTTTTATCGAAAGCATCATTGAATAAATCTCGTTTCCGATTGATTAAAGTGTCAATATCTTGTTTTAATTCGAATGAAGAAATTAATTTTTCAAAAACGTTTTTTGTAGAATTCCCAGTAAATGAAGCATACATTTCATTAGAAACTTCAATATTCAATTCTTTAAAATGTTGATTAAAAGCAAAATGGTGTACTGGCTCAGTATCTACAATCACACCATCCATATCAAAGATTACAGTTTTTATCATTTTTTAGAGCGATTCTAATCTATTTATGTATAAACCTCAAAATAAATTTTGAGGTTTATTATTTAATTTTCCTAATGAAATTCTTTAGTTTTCTCCTGCGCTGCAACTGTTGCAAAATCTCGAACTAATTTATCGGCATAATCATCTAACAACTCCAAAACGCGTTCTTTTTTATCAGATTTTACGATTAATCCAGCATGATAATCCAGTGGCACTCTGAAACAAACTTCAGAATCATTGAAACTTGACAAATCAGGATGTTGAAATTTCGACAATGTCAAAACGATTCCAGCATAACCCTTCTTGACTTTAGGTAATTTATAATCGTTGTCTTTCAATAAAGAGTTTTCGATTTTTGCCCATTCGCCCCAAAGATTAATATCAGAGGCATTTTCGACCATTTCTGCCAAATGTGCACCACCAACTCTTGAGGAAGTTTCTAGGAAATAAATTTTCCCATCTTCTTTACATTTAATATACTCAGAATGAGCGGCACCATGTTTCAAGCCAAAACCTTTGATAACTTGTTCGTTACATTTTTTAATTGCTTTGTCATCATCAGAATTATATTCAATATTGGCGCTTCTAAAAATGCCACCGCCTTGAGAAATTTCCATTGGTGTAGCCAAGTATTTCGATGTAATACTGAATAAAATTTTGCCATCTAAAATCAAACTATCACAATGGTACACGTCGCCAGGACGGAATTGCTCTAACAAATATTTAAAACGATTATTTCCCATTTCATTAATGTGCATCCACAAATCTTCTTTGTTGTGAACCTTTATGATTCCTGCTGCAGATGCTTCCGACCTAGGTTTCAAAACCCACGGAGCAGCAATTGTATCGGCATATTCGTTGATGTCATTATCATTAAATAAGGAAACAAAATTAGGATTTGAAATTCCACATGATTTTGCACGCATTCTCATTGCTAATTTATCACGGAAATAACGACCTGTGGTTTGCCCCATTCCATCGATTCTTAGGTTTTCTCGTAAATAGGTTGCCTTTTCTACATCAAAATCATCGAGTGCAACAATAGCATCTATCTTGTTGTTCTTCATTAGGTTACCAACTCCCAAAAGTAGATGTTCTAAATTCCAATCGACATCTTGCCCTTCCATAAAAAAGACTTCATCGATAAATTCATAAGGCCAAGGTTTGTCACGTAATTTTTCGGACGTAATTAGATACACTTTATTACCTAATTTTTTTAAATTGATTAAAAAATCAGCACCTTTAAAATAATTCGAGATGCAAACGAATGTTTTCGGATTGTTCATTGTTAAAATTATTAAAGGTTAAATTATTTTTTTTGAAACTATAAAATTATAAATATTATTTTTTGAAACCATTAATAAATTAAAGTTCATTAAGGTATATTAAAAAAATCATTTTTTACATAGAAAAACCAATGTGATAAACAAAAATCAAAACTTTAATATATCATAATTTCATAATGTTTCTAATTTTTATATTCATTACATGTTACAGCAAATTCTCGACAAATTTGGTTAATAAATGAACTCCATAGGCAGTTGCATGCTTGGTTTTCGCAAATTCATCATCACCAAAAGCCACACCAGCAACGTCCAAATGCGCCCAAGATTTATGTTCGTTTGTAAAAAATTCTAAAAACTTCGCCGCTGATATCGCTCCAGCAACTGGTTTTCCTGAAAAATTTTTCACATCAGCAATGTCACTTTCAATATCCGATTTATAGGAATCCCATAATGGCAATTGCCACAATCGTTCTCCAATTTCATCACCCGATTTTTGTAGATTTTTAGATATTTCATCATTATTAGTAAACAAAGCACCACATTCGTAACCAAAAGTTCCAACCGAACTTCCGGTTAATGTAGCAATATCAACAATAATTTCGGGATTAAAATTCTTAATTAAATACGACAAACCATCGGCAAGAATCAATCGTCCTTCGGCATCTGTATCAATGATTTCTATTGAATGACCTGAATAAGAACTAATCACATCACTTGGTAAAAATGATTTCGAATCCACCGAATTTTCACAACAAGGCACAATTGCTGTAACCTTTACATCAAGTTTCAAACTAGAAATCAGTTGCATCGCTCCAAAAACTGCCGCGCCACCAGCCATATCGCATTTCATGTGCAACATTCCAGCGGTTTTTATATTCAATCCGCCCGTATCAAACGTTACGCCTTTTCCAACCAATCCAACATGCTTGGTTTTCGTTGTTGCATTTTCAGGAACATAATTCATAATTACAAACTGTAATTCTTGATCGCTACCTTTTCCAACAGATACAAAGGCTTCTAAACCTAATTCTTTAGATTTTTCTAATCCAAAAATTTCGGTAGAAAAACCATTTTTTTTGCCAGTTTCAGTTGCCCAATTCGATAAATATTTTGGCGTAACTACATTTGGCGGCAAATCGACCAAATTAAAAACTTCAAGTTGTGCTTTGGCAATTTTTATTCCTTTCTGAATACTTTCTGAAAAATCATTTTTTGAAATTATATCCAATTCAAAATTTTCATTTAAAAATAGATGATTTTCTTTTTTCTTGAAATGTCCTAAATTGTAAGTTCCTAATAATAAACCCGAAATAGTTGCTTCAATTTGATTATTATTGAAATTGTCGGGAATAACTAAAGCCACATTTCCTATAAAACTATCTTTTTGCTTGCTTGAAATTCTTCTAAAAATCATTTTTAGTGATTTGTAATCGATTTCTTTTCCTAAACCAATAAATATGTGCAAACAATTGTATTTTTCAACTAAATAATGGCTGTCTTTTTTTCCATAAAAAACCGATGACGCCATCGAAGCTCCATGATATTCAATTGGAACTAAACTTTTAGCCGTGGTTTCAAAAACTGGAATTAAAATTGTACCTGAATAATTATCAAGGTTTTGTATATTTTTAAAATTCATTTGAATATTATTATTTATTAAGACAAAATGTATAAATAAATTATGTTAGTAGTTTTTAATATTAGTTTTTTGCTTTTTGAAATTTGCTTTTTGCTTTTTGAAATTTGCTTTTTGAAATTTGCTTTTTGAAATTTGCTTTTTGCTTTTTTGAAATTTGCTTTTTGCTTTTTTAAAATTTGCTTTTTGCTTTTTTAAAATTTGCTTTTGCTTTTTGAAATTTGCTTTTTGCTTTTTGCTTTTTGAAATTTGCTTTTTGCTTTTTGAAATTTGCTTTTTGCTTTTTGAAATTTGTATTTTTTCTATTTTTCTTTACTAAAAAAAAGCCATTCAATTGCTTTCGGAAATTCGTCTGACCAATAACTTTCATTATGCTTTCCTTCCATATTGATACTTAAATTTATTTTCATTTTATCAGAAACGAACTCGCTTTTGACCATATTTTTCTTGAATCTTTTTACATGGTCAATCATAGTTGCACTTTCGTCGCCACCAGCATAGAGATATATTTTGGTGTCTTGATAACTTTCATCAAGGTCATTTGGTATATTTAATTTAGGTACAACCCAAAGCGATGGTGAGAAAATCATTAATTTTCCATACACTTCTGGATACATCAAGCCGCTAAAAATACTAACCAATCCGCCCATTGAACTGCCACCAATTCCTGTGAATTCTCGTTCTTTTTTTGTTCTAAAATTGCTATCTACAAATGGTTTTAAAGTATCGGTTACAAAGCGTATGTATTGTTTTCCTTGACCAGAACCTAAAACGGTTTTACCAACATTATATTCTTTTATTCGATCTTTATCAGCGTGTTCAATTGCAATCACAATGATTTTTCCGATGTTATATTCTGACATAACTGCCAGTTTTTTGTCTATTTCCCAATTGCCAAATTCGGCTTTTTCATTGAATAAATTTTGAGCATCTTGTAAATATAAAACGGGATAATCTTCATTCGAATTATCATAATCATGTGGCAAAAGCGCCCAGATTTTTCGTTTTTTATTAAGTTGTGGAATTTCGAATTCATCAGAAATCAACTTGACTTGCGGTAAAAAATTTTGTTTGAAAGGCAACCAATTTTTCCTCCATTTGTCCACGTGTTCTTTACGAACACCTGAATTTTGTTGACAAACTCTGTTTTCAGTTCGATTGCCATATTTGTCAATTTCTACATCGCTCCAATCACCTTTTGTAAATTTGTATAAAAGAGGCTCAGGATAAACAAAATCATGTTCAAATTTGTAATGATACAAACCATCGCCGATTTTTTCCATCATGAATGCTTTGTCTTGTGTGCGCCACTTGTTGAAATTTCCAGAAATATAAACATTCCGAAAATCATCGTCATCAGTGGTTAGCAATATATTGAGTTGTGGCTCGATTATTTCAGTTTCGATTTCATCGATTGCCTTTTCTTCATTAGAATTCATAAAAAACAAAAAAACTATATTTATAAAAAGTAAATATAGTTTTTTGATATTTGATATAAAAATAAGTTCTAACTAATTTTGAAAAAATATTAAAATTATCTAAACCTTGTCAAGATAATTATTATAACCATCTAAAATTGATAATTATGATTTTCCATCAAAAAAAATTATAATTTCCCTTCTTTGATTTCATCGACAATTTCTGGGTTTAAAAGGGTTGTAATATCTCCAAAATTAGTAAAATCTCCTTCGGCTATTTTTCTCAAAATTCGCCTCATTATTTTTCCAGAACGAGTTTTTGGTAAACCATTGACAAACTGAATTTTATCTAACTTTGCAATGGGACCAATATGGTCAGAAATATGTTGATTAATTTCTTTTCGAAGATTGTCTTGATTGCGGGTTTCTCCTGTTTCTTTGAGTATTACATAACCATAAAGTGCATTTCCTTTTATTGCATGAGGAAAACCTACAATTGCTGACTCTGCAACCGCAGGATGCTCATTTATAGCGTCTTCAATTGGTGCTGTTCCAAGATTATGTCCAGAAACAATTACGATATCATCAACACGTCCGGTAATGCGATAATAGCCTACTTCGTCTCGCAATGCACCGTCGCCAGTGAAATATTTGCCAGGAAAAGAGGAGAAATAAGTGTCTTTATATCGTTTGTGATCACCCCAAATAGTTCGCGCTATTCCTGGCCAAGGAAATTTGATACAAAGGCTTCCCTCCTTTTGATTCCCTTCAATTTCATTTCGTTTATCGTCCATTAAAACAGGTTGAATTCCAGGTAATGGTAGTGTTGCATAAGTTGGTTTTGTGGGTGTTACAAACGCTAATGGCGAAATTAGAATTCCTCCAGTTTCAGTTTGCCACCAAGTATCGACAACAGGACAGCGTTTGCCACCAACATGATCATTATACCAATGCCAAGCCTCTTCGTTTATGGGTTCACCAACTGAACCTATTACTTTTAATGATTTTAATGGATATTTTTGAACAAAATCTAAACTTTCTTTTGCTAAAGATCTAATTGCTGTTGGTGCTGTATAAAATTGTGTGACTTTATGTTTTTCTATTACTTCCCAAAAACGAGAAAAATCGGGATATGACGGAATTCCTTCAAACATTACTGTTGTTGCTCCGTTCAAAAGTGGTCCATATAATATGTAAGAATGCCCCGTAATCCAACCAATATCTGCTGTACACCAAAAAATATCATTCTCTTCGTAGTTGAAAACATTTTTAAATGTATATGCTGAATATACCATATATCCTGCTGTTGTGTGCACCATTCCTTTTGGTTTTCCGGTTGAACCAGAAGTGTAAAGAATAAAAAGTGGATCTTCGGCATCCATGATTTCAGCTACATTGTTATCTGAAGCTGCATCTAAAAGTGGTTGCAACCATTGGTCACGGTTTTCTTGCATTTTTACTTCAGTATTGATACGCTTTACGACCAAAACTTTTTCAACTGTTGGACAATTTATTAAAGCATCATCGATTATTGATTTTAAATCGATTGTTTTTTCACCGCGATAACCTCCATCTGATGTAATGACCATTTTACATTCAGAATCATTGATTCGTGAAGCAACTGCAGAAGCAGAAAATCCTGCAAAAACGACAGAATGAATGGCTCCAATTCGGGCACAAGCCAAAACAGATACTGCTAATTCGGGAATCATTGGCAAGTAAATGCAAACTCGGTCTCCTTTTTCAATGCCTTGTTCTCTCAAAACATTTGCCATTTTACATACTCGCTCATGCAACACGTTGTATGAAATGTGTTGTGCTTCTTCATTGATGTCGTTTGGTTCGAAAATAATAGCTGTTTTATTTCCTTTTCTTGCTAAATGTCTGTCAATACAGTTTTTGACAATGTTAACTTTTGCATTTAAAAACCACTCTATTTTGGCGGTTGCCATGTCGAAATCAACAACTTTATCCCATTCTTGATACCAAACAAAGTTTTCTGAGGCGATTTTTCCCCAGAATTTTCTTGGTTCACGAATTGATTTGTTGTAGTGTTTGAAGTATTGTTCGAGGTTTTGTATTTTGTAATAAGACATTTTTTTACTTGTTTATTTTTATTGGTTTATGTTGTGCTTTCAATAATATTATTATTCAAAGCAAAAACTATAATATTTTGGCATTATTTATTTTTGGTACAAAATTTAATTAATAATAATTTGAGTTTTATCTTCTGGATTGTATTTTAAAGCCAAAGTTGTTCCAATGGCAAGTTTTGGCAAGTCTAAAAAAGAAAAAACTTTTGTTGTCTCACCAATCCACTTTTCTCCTTTTGTATTTGTAACCTCAAATTTTAGTTTTAGTTCTGGTTTATCGTTAAAAGTATTCCCAGTTTCAATAACTTCTATTAATTTTCCAGTGACAACAACTCCATTTTCTTGAATTTTTTTTTCTAACTGATACGGAACATACATGAAAGTATATAAACAGTAAATTGGTATTACTAGAAACGCAAATGGCCAATATTCAGATATTTTTTTTGTTATCATGGTTACTGTTTCTTAGCGTACAACTCCTTTATATATTTTACTGGTGCAGAGCCATAACTTAGGAATTTTTCGTGAAATTGTTTTAAATCAAAATCTTTTTCTTTTTTTAGTGATTCTCTAAATTCATAAATTTCGGTATAACCTGTAAAATAAGAGCATAATTGTACTTGAGTTAGAGATACTCGTTTCCATTTTCCCTCTGCTTCAGCTTTTTGTTGAAAGGCCTCATTCATCAATAAATCGATGGCTTGCTCCTTAGTCATCTCTTTGGTGTGAACTGAAACGTCTAAAATTGTATTGCATGTAGAACGTAAATTCCATTTGTAGTACATAAGCATCATTTCATCAGTTGCATTGTATCCGCTTTCAAGTATCATTTTCTCGGTGTATACTGCCCAACCTTCAATCATTGCTCCATTTCCGAAAATCGATTTAATAATACTTGGCGATTGATTGCTGTAAACTAATTGTGTATAATGTCCTGGTATTGCTTCATGAATGTTTAAAATTTGCAAGATGTAATCGTTGTATTCTCTGAGATAACTTTCAGATTTTGCAGCATCCCATCCTGACAAACTACCAACATTATAATAGGTATTTGCATTTTTATCATAAGGACCAGGTGCTGAAATACTTGCTCCTGCAACTCCAGCCATATAATCGGGTTCTTTTCTAACCACTAATGGTTTTGATGGATCAATGTATAATAGATTTTTTGCTTTGACATATGCCGTTAATTCAAGGATTTGTTTTTCAATTTCTGATTGAAAATTTTCTGGTGTAGTGTGTTGTAGTGAAATTTTATCGATTACTTGTCTTATTTGCAACAACTTATCCATTGGTTTGGTTGTGTTTCCAAGATATTTTGCCCATAATTTTTCTGATAATTCGAACATTTTGTCATGTAACTCTTTTTTGTGAAGTGTTGCTTTTTGAAACATTCCATCTGATGAATATCCCGACTGTATATCAAAATTGAATTTTTTCTCATACAAATCAGTTCCTAATCTGAAACTTTTTGGAGTTGAATTATCTAATTTTTTTAACCAATCAGTAAAACCCATTATTGCGATTTCAGATTTTTTAGCATTTGATAAAATTTCAACTTTTTCAGTTTCTGTTAACTTGCTTTTAGCAACTTCGTTTACCAAATCAATTTGGAAAACAGATAAACCTCCCAAATTTTGATCTATAGAAAGTTGTGTATGCTCCAAAGTTGGATTTTTGATATTTGCTTTTGCAGCTTCGTAAAAAGCAGCAACATTTTCCATTTTTAGATTAAAATTTTTCAAACGATTCTCTAATGAATCATAATCCCCGTTTAAAATTTCTGCAAATGCACCACAAACATTATATTCTGATGGATTCCATTGATAGGATTTATATTCGTTTATATAAAAATCCATACTTTCTAATTGGTTTTTTATGATATATAAATCCGTTTTATTGTTATTGTTCAAATCATTAACAGGATATTTTTTTAATGAATCTAAATTTTGTTTGATAAAAAGGAGTTGAGATTCGCGATATTCGATATTTGGGACAATCAAAACATTGTCATATTTGTGATAACCTTGGCTTGATGCCCAATCTGGACTAAGTTTCCAAAGGTTTTCTACAAATGTGTTTTTGTATTTGTCAAAGACTTTATTTTCGTCTTTTGGAGAACAAGAAATCAATAAAAATAGAATTGAAATCGAAAGAATTGTATTTTTCATAGTTAATTTTTAAAAATATAAATATATAAAAAAACAATTAACTAAACGACTATTTACTAAAGTTCGTATTAAATTATGATTATTCGCAAAGCAGATTAAATTGATATGACATAAATAATTCAACACAAATTGCACAAATTTGCACTAACTTTTGTTTCCTAGTATTGAAAAATTGTTGCTAATTAATGCAAAATCTAAATAATTCAACACAAATAGTACTAATTAGCACTAATTTTTGTTTCCTAGTATTGAAAATTGGTGCTAATTAGTGCCATTTGTGTTTTATGTAATAAAATGACACTTGTAACTGATTGTAACATTAAATTTTAATTTAATTCTAAATTAATTCGTAAGTATAAAAAAAAGTTTATTTTTGGATATATAAAATTGAATATAATGTTACAAAACAAGATAATTCTTGGCTCGGAAGAATGGTGTTCTTTCCCAGAATTAGGATTACATACCATCAAAGCAAGAGTTGATTCTGGCGCAAAAACATCGGCATTGCATGCTATAAATATTGCTCCATTCATAAAAAACGATCAAAATTGGGTTAAGTTTGATATAAACCCAATTCAAAATAATCTAAAAACGGTAATTCATTGCGAAGCACCGTTGGTCGATAAACGAATCGTGAAAAGTTCTTCGGGTTTTCGAGAACAGCGCTATGTTATTCAATCAAATTTGAAAATTGGCTCTGATTCTTGGACTATAGAAATGACATTGACCAATCGAGATTCAATGGGTTTCAGAATGCTATTGGGTCGTGAAGCCATGTCTGGAAGAGTTTTAGTTGATCCAGAGCAAAAATATCTTTTGGGTCAGCCAACTTTGGAGAACCTTAAATCTTTTTATCAAAATTCCGAAGAAACCAAAAAAGGTCTGAAAATAGGTGTGCTTGCTAGTAATCCCGAATTATATAGCAATAAACGAATTATGGAAGCTGGAGCAATTCGAGGTCATGAAATGCACTTTTTGAATATAAAAGAGTGTTACATGAAACTAGATGCAACAAAACCAGAAATTCATTATCGTGGCGGAAGAGTATTAGACGATTTTGATGCTATAATTCCTCGAATTAGACCCAGTATTACTTTTTATGGTTGCGCTTTGACGAGACAATTCGAAGCTATGAAAGTTTTTTGCTTGAATTCTGCAGCAGCAATCACTCAATCCCGAGACAAACTTTTTTCATTGCAATTACTTCTTAATCATGACGTTGCAATTCCAACTACAGGTTTTGCAAATTCACCTTTAGATACAGATGATTTGATAAAAATGGTTGGTGGATCACCATTGATTGTAAAACTTCTTGAAGGAACACAAGGAAAAGGAGTTGTTTTAGCCGAAACAAAAAAAGCAGCAGAATCCGTGATTAATGCTTTCAAAAGTTTGAATGTCAATATTTTAGTTCAAGAATTTATAAAAGAAGCGAATGGAAAAGATTTGCGTCTTTTTGTAATTGACGGAAAAGTAGTTGCTGCCATTCAGCGAGAAGCCTTACCTGGGGAGTTTAGAGCCAACATTCATCTTGGTGGAACTGCATCAATCATTAAACCGACATCAGAAGAGAAAAAAATTGCAATAAAAGCCGCTAAAGCTATGGATTTGAAAGTTGCTGGAGTTGATATTATTCGTTCTTCGAAAGGACCTTTGTTGTTAGAAGTTAATTCTTCGCCAGGTTTAGAAGGTATTGAAGGAGCAACAAACAAAGATATTGCTGGGGAAATGATTTTGGCAATTGAAAAGAACTTTAAACATAAATAAGATGATTTAGAAAAATTAAAAATCCAATTCTTCTATCATAAAACTATTCAAAAAAGCTACAGATTTTTCAATATCATAGTGTAAAATTCTATCTTCTTTTATTAATGGAACTTCATTTCTGTACGATTTCAAGAACATTTCAATAAAATCACTTGATTGCAAAGGACGTCTATATTCGATTCCTTGTGAAGCATTCATGAGTTCTATAGCCAAAATATGTTCTAAATTATCTAAAACTCTCAAACATTTCGTGGCTGCATTTGCGCCCATACTCACATGATCTTCTTGCCCGTTGCTCGATACAATACTGTCAACACTAGCTGGAGTTGACAATTGTTTATTTTGACTAGCAATACTTGCAGCAGTATATTGCGGAATCATTAACCCTGAATTTAAACCTGGATTGTCTATTAAAAACGCTGGTAATCCTCGTAAACCCGAAATCAATTGATAGGTTCTGCGTTCTGAAATACTTCCTAATTCTGACAGAGCAATTGCCATGAAATCTAACGCCAAAGCCAGTGGTTGCCCATGAAAATTCCTCCAGAAATAATTTGATCGCTTTCGGCAAATATATTTGGATTATCGGTTACTGAATTAATTTCGGTCTTAAAAACTTTTTTCACATAATCAATCGCGTCTTTACTTGCACCATGAACTTGCGGAATACATCGGAATGAATAGGGATCTTGAACATGAATTTTTGGTTGACTAATAATTTGGCTTTCATCTAAAAACTCATTTACACGTTTTGCAGTCACAATTTGACCTTTGTGAGGACGAATAAAATGAATAAGTTCATTAAAAGGTTCTTGCCTTCCATCAAATGCTTCTAACGAAATAGAACTTATTAAATCTGCTAAATAACTAAATTTTAGAGATTTGATTATGATATGTACTCCATAAGCACTCATAAATTGTGTTCCGTTTAATAATGCCAAACCTTCTTTAGATTGTAAAATTATGGGTTGCCAATTAAAATGTTTCAGGACTTCGCTTGCATGTACTTTTTTTCCTTGAAACCAAACTTCACCTTCACCTAAAAGTGGTAATGATAAATGTGCTAACGGAGCCAAATCACCACTTGCTCCAAGTGAACCTTGTGTATAAATTATGGGTAAAACATCGTTGTTATAAAATTCAATTAAACGAATAACTGTTTTTAGTTGAACTCCTGAATTTCCGTAACTTAAAGATTGTATTTTCAACAACAACATTAACTTGACAATTTCTTTTGGTACCTCCTCGCCTATTCCACATGCATGAGATTTTACGAGATTTTCTTGAAGTTTTGATAAATTTTCATCATCAATTTTAATATTACAAAGTGAACCAAATCCAGTATTTATTCCATAAATAGGCTTCTCGTTCGATTTCATTTTTGAATCAAGATAATCTCTACATTTTTGAATATTATTTTTTGATTCCTCTGACAAAGCCAATGATTTGTCAAAAGATATAATTTCATTTAGTGTTTCTAAACTTAAAATTTCGGAACCTATGTAGTGAATTGAATCCATTTTCGTTTTTTGAATGTCCAAAATTCCATAAATGAAGTTGAAAATGCAAGGTTTTTGGGAGATATTATAAAATGATTTTGATTTTTAATCAAAAATCTATTCAAAAATCAAATATTTTTTGAATTTTTCACATTAAAATTCAATGAAAATCATATTTTGGTAAAAGTAAAACTTAATTGTTTTTTGAAAATGAAATAATCTACATTTGAAAAAATAATAAAATAGTTCGAATGAAAATTTTAAAATTTGGCGGAACATCAGTCGCCAATTCAAATAATATCAATTTAGTAATTGATATAGTAGTTGAATCATCAAAAAAAGAAAAGTTAATTGTAGTTGTTTCAGCTTTGAGTGGAATAACCGATTTGTTGGTTTTAGCATCAAAAAATGCTTCCTCGAAAGATAAAAATTATAAAAATATAGTTGAAGAAATTGAGAAACTTCACAAAACTGCTGTTAATGAGTTGATTGCATTGAGCGATCAGAAAGAAATTATTGAAGTTATAAATAATGAAATTAATCATTTAAAAACGCTTTTAGATGGTTGTTATTTACTTGGAGAACTTTCAAATCGAACTTCTGATACGATTTTAGGATTTGGAGAATTATTGTCTTCGCAAATTATTGCAAAAACCCTTAGCCAAAAAATAAAAAACAGCAATTTCAAAGACAGCCGAGAATTAATCAAAACAAACAGTCAGTTTGGTAAAGCAATTGTAAATTTCGAAATAACAGATCAATTAATATTTGAATATTTCAAAAAAAATGAATCACAAGTTACCTTGATGCCAGGTTTTATTGCTTCATCAGTTGATGGAAACAATACAACTTTAGGTCGAGGTGGATCAGATTATACAGCCGCAATATTAGCAAATGCAGTAAATGCTAAAGAACTCGAAATTTGGACCGATGTTAGTGGCATGTTTACTGCTAACCCAAAAATCGTAAAGCAAGCCAAACCAATTGAAACAATTTCTTATCAAGAGGCCATGGAATTGTCTCATTTTGGTGCAAAAGTTTTGTATCCGCCTACAATTCAGCCGGCATTGAGAAAAAATATTCCAATTATTATAAAAAATACTTTTGAACCTCTTGCAATAGGAACTCGAATTTCATCATGGAATAATGAAAATGAAAATCCAATAAAAGGAATTTCTCACATTGATAAAATCACATTAATTACACTCGAAGGTTCAGGAATGATCGGTATTTCTGGTTCTTCAAAACGATTATTCGAGGTTTTATCACTTGAAAATATAAATGTAATTTTTATTACACAGGCCTCTTCAGAGCATTCCATTTGTATTGGAATTTTAAATGATGATGCAGAGAAAGCTCAAATTGCAATTGACAAATCATTTGAATTAGAAATTTCCCAAAAAAGAATTGACCCTGCAATTGTCGAAAAAAACCTTTGTATTGTGGCTCTTGTGGGAGAAAACATGAAAAATCATCAAGGTTTGAGTGGAAAAATGTTTAGCACACTCGGAAAAAACAATGTCAACATTAGAGCCATTGCTCAAGGTGCATCTGAACGAAATATATCTGTTGTTATCAATGAATTTAACGTAAAAAAAGCGCTAAATACGCTTCATGAACGATTTTTTGAGGAAAATACTAAACAATTGAACTTGTTTGTAATGGGTGTTGGAAATGTTGGTGAAAAATTCATTGACCAAATCCATAATCAAAAGAAATTTTTGAAAGAAAATTTAAAAATTAATCTTCGTGTTATTGCAATTTCAAATTCCAGAAAAATGCATTTTGACGAAGAAGGAATTTCATTAAAAGATTGGAAAAATTCTATTGAAAATGGAGAAAAAGCTAATCAAGAGGCTTTTATTAGCAAAGTTAAAGATTTGAATTTCAGAAATAGTATTTTTGTTGATATTACTGCTAATGAAAATGTTTCTAAAACCTATGAACATTATCTTCGTAAAAACATATCTGTTGTAACTTGCAACAAAATTGCTTGTGCATCGGAATATCAAAATTACAGTAATCTGAAGCGATTATCTCGAAAATATAACGCACCATTTTTATTTGAAACAAATGTTGGTGCAGGTTTGCCAATTATTGACACTTTGAAACATTTGATTGCTTCTGGAGATCGTGTTCATAAAATTGAAGCCGTACTTTCTGGAAGTTTGAACTTTATTTTTAATAATTTTGATGAAAAAAATTCGTTTCATGATGTTGTAAAAGAAGCAGGCGTTCAAGGATTTACTGAACCTGATCCGAAAATTGATTTAAGTGGTGTTGACGTTGCACGAAAAATTTTAATTCTAATTCGTGAAAGCGGTTACCAAATGGAAATTGATGAAATTGAAAATAATTCGTTTCTTCCAAAAGCGTGTTTAGAGACTTCAAATAATGATGATTTTTTTAATTCATTAACAGAAAATGCTATTCATTTTGAAGAATTATATAAAAATGCTCTCGAGAAAAATTGCAGATTAAAATATGTTGCAACTTTTGAAAACGGGAAAGCAAATGTGGGATTACAACTAATTCCAAAAGAAAGTCCTTTTTATAATTTAGAAGGAAAAGATAATATTGTTCAATTCTATACTGATCGCTATGTTGATCAGCCTTTACTAATAAAAGGTGCTGGCGCTGGTGCGGCTGTAACCGCATCGGGAATTTTTGCTGATGTAATTAGAATCGGAAATGTATAAAAATAAAAAAGTTTAAAGTTCTCCTGTAAATTGAAAACTTGAAAGTTAAAACTTTAAATAAAAAATGACTGAAATAAAAATATTCTGCCCTGCAACAATAGCAAATTTATCATGTGGTTTCGATGTTCTTGGTACGTGTCTTGATGGAGTTGGCGATGAAATGATCATTCGAAAAAGTAATCAAAAAGGAATTCGAATTCTCAAGATTATTGGTGCTAATTTACCTTTAGAAACAGAAAAAAACGTTGCAGGAGTTGCTGCTATGGCATTATTAGAAAAAATTAGTTTTGAAATTGATTTTGGATTTGAAATTGAGATTTACAAAAATATAAAAGCAGGAAGCGGCATTGGGAGTTCTGCTGCAAGTGCCGCTGGAGCCGTTTTTGGAATTAACGAATTACTCGGAAATCCATTTTCAAGAAAAGAATTGGTGTTTTTCGCTATGCAAGGTGAGGTTTTAGCATCTGATAGTGCTCATGCAGATAATGTTGCTCCGGCCCTTTTGGGTGGATTTACACTCATCAGAGGTTACAATCCGTTAGATATCATAAGAATAGAAAGTCCTCCTGAAATGTATGCTACTATAATTCATCCTCACATTGAACTTAAAACATCAGAGATGCGTGCTGTTTTACAACCCATGGTATCGTTGAAATCTGCTATTTCACAATGGGGAAATTTAGGCGGTTTGATTTCGGGGTTACACACTTCTGATTATGATTTAATTGGACGAAGTTTGAAGGATGAAATTGTAGAACCTTTGAGAGGTAAATTTATTCCTCATTTCGAAGAAATCAAGAAAATTGCTTTTTTAAACGATGCTTTAGGTTCTGGAATTTCTGGTTCTGGACCTTCAGTTTTTGCTTTATGCAAAGGAATTGAAAATGCTAAAAATGTTGCAAATGCTTGGAACGTTTTTTATGAGAAAAAAAATATTTTATTTGACATTCATGTTAGTAAAATTGATCCAATAGGAGTTAAAATTATTTAAATAGAAATTTAAAATGAACTTTTACAGTCTAAATCATAATTCAGAAAAAGTTTCTTTTCAAGAAGCAATGATTAAAGGTCTTGCTCCAGATAAAGGATTATATTTTCCGGAGAAAATTGTTCCTCTTGAGGCTATTTTCTTTCAAGAAATCGATAAATATTCAAATTCAGAAATTGCTTACCATGTTATAAAACAATTTGTTGGTAACGAAATTCCAGAAAAAGAACTTAAAAACATTATTGAAGAAACCTTGTGTTTTGATTTTCCATTAGTAAAAATTGAAGAAAATATTTTTTCTTTAGAACTTTTTCATGGACCAACAATGGCTTTTAAAGATGTTGGCGCTCGATTTATGTCTAGATGTTTAGCCTATTTTAATGCAGAAAAAACAAATTCAAAAAATACAGTTATTGTTGCAACATCAGGCGACACAGGTGGTGCAGTTGCAAGTGGTTTCCTTGGAGTTAAAGGCGTAGATGTAGTAATTTTGTATCCATCAGGAAAAGTAAGCGACATTCAAGAGCGACAACTCACTACTTTGGGTCAAAATATTGTGGCTCTTGAGGTTGATGGTGTTTTTGATGATTGTCAAGACATGGTTAAAAAAGCATTTTTAGATGTCGATTTGAACTCCAAAAATTTAACTTCTGCAAATTCAATTAACATTGCTAGATGGTTGCCACAAATGTTTTATTTCTTTTTTGCTTATAAAGAACTAAAGAAACATCATAAATCATTACTTTTCTCTTGTCCGAGTGGCAACTTTGGTAACATTTGTGCTGGAATATTAGCAAAAAAACTTGGTTTACCTATTTTACATTTCATTGCAGCAACTAATGTGAATGACACTGTTCCTGAATTTTTAAAGTCTGGGAAATACACTCCAAAACCTTCAATAGCAACTATTTCTAATGCAATGGATGTTGGAAACCCGAGTAATTTTATTAGAATTCAAGAATTATACAATAATGATTTGAATGAGTTTAAAAAAGACTTTTCATCTTTTTCTTTTTCAGATGAAGAAACGAAAATAGAGTTAAAAAAAATCTATGATAAATCTGGTTATATTTCTGAACCTCATGGAGTAATTGGTTATTTAGGTTTAAAAAAAGAACTATTAAATCATCAAAATTCAATAGGTGTTTTTTTAGAAACTGCACATCCAATTAAATTTTTAGATACTGTTGAACCCATTTTGAATATAAAACTTGATATCCCAAAACAAATTGAATCAATCCTAAATCAAGAAAAAGTTTCAATCAAAATAAAAAACTACGATGATTTTAAAAAATATCTAATGAGTTCTTGATTAAACATCTAAATACCGTTCTTGAAATATTTTTTGATGGTGTTTTTGATGCCCAATGATAATGAATCCTAGTGCACGAACAGAAACTTCTTTATTAGATGCCGTTCCAATTCTCATGAGTTGGTCTGCAGAAAATGATTTAAAAAGTGATAATGTTGATTGACGAACCACAGCCATTTCGGTTAATAAGTCTTGAATGCTCCTAGAGTTTCCATCTGTATTTTCTACAAAACTGTTTTCATCAAAACCAGGCAGTGGAGTGCTGTCATTTCGTGAAAATCGCAAAGCGCGATAACTCATAATTCTTTCTGTATCAATTAAATGCTGAATAATTTCTTTTATTGTCCATTTTTTTTCAGCATAGCGAAAATCAAATTTATCTAACGGAATATTTTGAACAAATTTAATGAAATCATGCAAGCAAATTTCTAATTCCTCTTTAAGTTCGACTTCTTTCAAGGCGTTTATATAAGTTCCAAAAAAATCTGGGTATTCGTTAATTGGTAGTTGATTAGAATTCATATTTTATTTTTTTCAAAAATACCAAAAAAAAACCTCAAGAGCAAACTTGAGGTTTAGATATAATTTTAAAGAATTACATGTTTTTAAAAATTGTGTGCATCAAACGTTTTTTGTCATTGATACTTTCTTCAAGTGAAATCATGGTTTCTGTTCTGTAAACGCCATCAATATCATCAATCATAAAAATCACATCTTTAGCATGTTTTGTATCTTTTGCTCTAATTTTACAAAAAATATTAAACTTTCCTGTAGTTACATGAGCCACAGTTACAAAAGGAATTTCTTGGATTCTTTGCAAAACAAATTTAGTTTGTGAAGTATTATTCAAGAATACTCCAACATAGGCAATGAAAGAATAACCTAATTTTTCGTAGTCAAGTGTTAAGGATGATCCAGTAATAATTCCTGAATCCTCTAATTTTTTTACACGAACGTGAACAGTTCCCGCAGAAATTAATAATTTTTTTGCAATGTCGGTGAAGGGAATTCTAGTATTGTCAATCAACATATCTAGAATTTGATGATCAACTTCGTCTAATCGAAATTTACTCATAGTAGTTTTTTTTTGTTTGTTTTAGTTTTTTTGTTTTTGTAACAATTCAATGACTCCATTTTTTGCAAAAACATGATTCTCAATCTGAAAATCGGCACGTGAATCTAATTTCGGGTAACCCTCTAAACTATTAGTAAATAAAGAGTTATCACAATCAATTTCAACATGTCCGAAATTACTTCCTAAATCATCAATCTTTGCAATAAAAGCGTTAAAAAAGATTTTATTCTCTAATAACTCCTCTGTAAATTGCACTGCAAAAGTATAAGTAATTTCTGAATTATCATAATTTGATTTGACATTTTTAAAAATAAAATCAAAAAAACAGGGATTATTTTGAGGAATATTCAAATAATCATCAGTATTTAACAGAACTATATCGATTTCGTTAATAACTTCAAAACTTGTGAATAATGCAACAAAAATCATTTTTCTTGTAATTTCACGATCGTAATCATCTTGAAAATGTCCTGATTCAAATAAAATTGTTGGAACTCCGAGCATTTGGAAAGTTTCTCCTGCACAATTAGGATTAAACTCGTCATCGAATCGACCCACTTGTCCTGGAATATGCTTTTGAAGTTCCAAATTCATTTTAGAAATTACATAGGCTGCATTTGTACGGTTGCTATTAAAATCTCGGTTATCATTGAATGAAGGTGCTAAAAAAGATACTGTTGCAGGCTTTCCCGTTTCTCCAACTCCATATATTGTTCGCTGATCGTGCATGTTATAACAATAACTAGGTTGGAAATCTTGAAATAATTTAAGTAAAATACGACTTTCCGGTTGAGACAAATCAATAAAATCTCTATTCAAATCGATTTCATTGGCATTTTCTCTTGTATACAAGGCTGCACCATCTGGATTTAAGATTGGAACGATACAAAAAGTAAAGTTACTTAGAAACTTTTTTGAAGTTTGGGAATTAGAATGCAAAACATTTAAAAGGTCAAATATTGCTTTTGTAGTTGTACTTTCATTACCATGCATTTGTGACCAAATCAAAATTTTTGTTTTCCCAATACCAATTGTATAAGAATATATAGGTTTATTTTGAACTGAAAATCCAATAGTTTTTAATTGATTGTCAGTATTTAGTTCTAACAAAATGGGTTCAATGTGTTCTAAAGTTATATATCTTCCGAACAATTTTTGTTGCTTGTTACTCTTGTAAATTTCTTCTTGATTCATGATGTTATTTAATATGTTACAAATGTAAACAAACTATAATTTACAATTGTAACTAGTAGTTTCAGTTTAATTGTTTATCAATGTAAACAGAAAACTTTAGTTGAGTTAATGGTCAATACAATTTAACACCATCAAAAAAATATCGTAACATAAAAAACATTAAATACTTTACTATGAATACTTAATACTGTTTTATATGAACTAAAATATTCAATAAATTAGAGGCTTTTTTATGATTTACATCTGTAAATTTGTAATTGTAAATTATAATGTTTACATTTGTAACTCATTAATTTTTTAGTTTAATTTACAATGGTAAACACTGATGATTTCATAAAAAGGTTAGAAAATATACTTGATTATTACGCTCTTTCTGCATCTGCCTTTGCTGATAGAATTGGTGTGCAACGATCTAGTTTGTCTCATTTGCTTTCTGGAAGAAACAAACCTAGTTTAGATTTTATTTTGAAAATTATTGAAATTTTTCCAGAAGTAGATTTGTATTGGATTTTAAATGGTAAAGGCAATTTTCCGAAATCTGAGGTTAATATAAATTTAGAAATCGAAAAAAAGAGCTCTGCTTCTACTCCAATTTCTGAATCAAAAAATTCAACTGATTTGTTTTCAGAAATTGAAAATCCGATTTCGGAAAATTACACTTCTAAAAATGAAACTCCAATTTCCGAAAATCACAGAACAGTAAAAAATGAAAATGTAGATCGAATTGTCATTTTTTACAAAGACGGAACTTTTTTAGAATATTTGCCAAAATAATTTTTAAATTCTGAATTTAGAGTTGGTGTTTGTCTAAAAAAATAAAATGCTGTATTTGAAAAATAATTTATTTTATTTTCAAATACAGCATTCTCATCGAGATTAAAAAAACGACTTATTTTTTTACTTGATATCCTTTCTCGGGAAATTTACCTTTAACTCCAATGAAATGATTTTCTAGAATTTTTAAATCATTTTCATAATTTGAAGTTGGGAAAAATGGTTTTCCAAATTGTACCGATTTTTCACCATAATTAAATGCGACTGGAATTATTGGAACATTTGCCTTTAATGCAATATAATAAAACCCCGATTTCAGTTCGGTTACTTTTTTTCTTGTTCCTTCTGGAGAAATTCCTAATCTAAAAATTTCTTTTCTTTCAAAAATTTTGGCGATGGCATCAACTTTGTTTAAACTTCCTGTTCTATCAAGAGGTTCTCCACCCATATACTTGAAATAAAATCCAAAAACAGAATCAAACAATTCCTTTTTTGCAACAAAATTAATATCAACGCCAAGAATTCCTCGTGTAAAAACTCCCAAATAGAAATCGTGCCAACTTGTGTGAGGCATAACCATAAAAACACATTTTTTAATTTGTGAATCAATCGAGCCTTCGATTTTCCAACCCATTAATTTAAAAAATATAATTTTATAAAATTGTTTTTTCATTTTGATTATTTGATGCAAATCTAATTATTATCTTTATTTTTGATTAAAATACAATAAAAATGTTTCGCAAATTTCTCAGTTATTTTTTTCCTATCAATATTTTGAATCAAAAATCAATTATAAACAAATCGTTAGAAGTAACTTGGAATAATGGAGAATTGGTACTCGATACAAAAAATACGAACTACTCCTACGGAAGTTTGCAACGGATTCTAAAAACGGGTTTGCAGAACATTGGATTTGATATCATCAAAGATTTTGATACAATTTTAATTCTTGGCGTTGCAGGCGGTAGCGTGATTAAAACATTAGTAAATGATGTAAAATTTAAAGGTAAAATTACTGGTGTTGAAATTGATCCTGATATTATTCAAATTGCCAATACTTATTTTGATTTAAACGCTATTAAAAATCTTGAAATAATAATCGATAGTGCAGAAGTTTTTGTAAGAAATGAAACTCATAAATTTGATTTGATTATTATAGATATTTTTCAAGATAATTTTATGCCCTTTTTCCTTTTTGATGAGGAATTTGCTCATTCTACTGCAAAATTAGTTTCAAAAAACGGTTATATTATTTTCAATACAATGGTCATGAAAAAAAGTGAAGAAGAAAGAAATTTAGAATATATTTCTTTTTTTGATGCTGATTTATTTGAAATATCGAAACTATCAAAACTAGAAAAATATAACGAATTGATAATCATTAAAAAAAAATAGAATGAAATCACTTAATTTTTATTTTAAATCTGCTACATATTTGGCCATTTTATGCTGGACGTTTCTAATTGCACTTCCAGATTTTAGTTTAACCAATGAGTTTGTTTTGCTCATTTGCGTTAGTTTATTGGCTGTATTGTATGGATACTTATTATTTTTTAAGAAAAATCACGATGAAACTATTTATCCAAAAGGAAATTTTTCAACACTCGAAGGTGTTTGCAATTTGTTCAAAAACCCAAAAGGAGTTTTGATTGGTTGGATTCATTATTTAGCCTTCGATTTAATGATTGGTTTGTATATCAAACATGAGGCTATAAACATTGGAATGTCGCATTGGTTACAAATTCCTTGTTTTTTATTGACATTTATTTTTGGCCCATTAGGACTGTTGCTATTTTTTGTTCTGAAGTTAATGTTGTTTTAGTTCAAGAGCATTTTCCGTGCTTTTTCCAAATCTTCAAGGGTATCAATGCCAATACCTACATGATTGGTTTCAACCATTTTGATTCGTTTTCCAAATTCTAAATATCGAAGTTGTTCTAATTTTTCTGATGCTTCGAGTGATTTCATTGGTAAAGAATAAAAATCTAAAAGTGCTTGTTTCCTAAAAGCATAAATCCCAATGTGTTGCATATAGTGAACACCAACATTCAAATCTCTTGGAAACGGAATTACTGAACGCGAAAAATACAGTGCAAAACCAAACTGATCAATTACTACTTTTACATTATTTGGGTTATTAATTTCTTCTAAATCAGTAATTTCTCTCATTAATGAGGCTAAATCTATTTTTTTATCGATATCGTTTTCAAAAACTGAAAGTACTTGCCTTAAGGGTATTTCATCAGTAAAAGGCTCATCGCCTTGAACGTTTACCACAATATCACAATCTAAATGCTCAATGGCTTCTGCAATTCTATCACTTCCTGACTCATGTTCTTTGATTGACCTAATTGCTTTTCCATTATTAGAAACTATTTCATTGTAAATCAACTCACTGTCAGTTACCACAAAAACATCATGAAACAAATTGGTTGCAACTGTGGCTTGATAAGTTCTGAGAATTACTGATTTTCCACCTAAATCTTGCATTAATTTGGCTGGAAATCGTGTCGAGGCATAACGGGCTGGTATTACTGCTATTGTTTTCAAAGAGTTATGAGTTATTAGTTTTAGGATGTGAGTTGAGAGTTTTTAGTTTAAGATTTTTAACTTTTAATTCTTATTTTTTTATAAAGAAAATAGACAATTCCGAGTAAAACTACAACAAAAACAATGGCTACAATTGGCAAAAAAATTGCAAGTGCACTCATCATTGTTGCAGTTCCACTTTCGGCAGTAGCAACTACTGGGTTTCCGAGTCCACCAGTCTTGACTGATGATGCTAATCGAGTTACTGAAGTCATTCCTTGCATAACAGATGCTGTTCCACCACCTGCAATAATGGCTAGAATCCAAGTCATTTCGGTTGGTAAATGAACTAAAGTTGATGCCATTACGACCGTTCCAGCAATTGCTGCTAATGGGGTTGCAATTGTGTCTAATAAATTGTCAATAAATGGAATGTAATATCCAAAAATTTCTACAATTGTTGCTATTCCAAGAGTTATTAGTGCTGGCAAACCTGCAATAAACTGAAAACTTTCGTTTAATTCAAAAACTTTAAAGTAAGATGCCAAACTCATGGCAAACATTGGTAAAAAAACACGAAATCCCGTTGCAGATGCCAACCCGATTCCCAAAAAAATGCTTAATATAGTTTCGGTTGCTATCATTTAATCTTTTGAAATGTAATTACCCGTTTTTCGTAATCTATTATAGTAATAATCAGACTCAATGTATCTTGTTTTGTTATCCATGAACTTCTTTATTTTATATGTATTAATGTCTACAATACTTATTCTTGTTTGGTATGATTTAATCTCAAAATTAATCACGTTCTCTAAAAAAACAATTGTCGAATTATTAATCCAAAACGCATCATCTGCTTTGCATTCAAAATTATGTGAAAAAATTTGTAAACATTTTTTATTTTTTACATCAAAAAGAAGAATTACTTGCTGTCCAGGCTCAAAAGTAACAGATTTATTAATATCATTTTCAAGAAACCAGTTATTACTTTCCATATCAACATATCTCATGTTATTTGGTGAAAAAATCAAAAAAGGTCTGTATATTTCATTAAAATTTTTATCATAAACACCTTCAATTTGTCCATTTTTTGTTATGATTTTTTCTACTCCTAAATAATTAAAACTAGACAGATTGAAATTTTTATCAATATTTTCTTTGTAATAATTAATCCATCCCTTTAAAGTAGGATGAGATAAAACTTTTTTTGTTGATAAATAATCTATTAACGAAATCTCTTTATGTTTAACAATATTATTTTTCTTATTTTTATGAATTAACTGTGCATTTGAAGAAATAAATCCCAAAATAATTATGCCAAAAAAAACTAATTTTTTCATTTACAAATGTTTATATTATTCTCCAGAAATATCAAAACCTTTCAAGCGCATTCTTTCATCAGAATACCCAGATGTTTCCTTTAATTTTTTATTGTAAGTAAAAGTTATAATTTTATTTTTAGATAGATCAATAATACTTATGAAAGGTGTAAATTCTGTATTATTTTGTAGAAAAACTAAAGTCGTTTCGTTAATCCAAAAAGCATCTTCAACCCATTGAGATGGACCATTAAAAGCAATTCGTTCAATTTTTTTTGATTCTAAATCAACTAATGAAATTTCTTGATCTGGACTAAAAGTTACTTCTTTAGTTGACTTATCATCAACTTGCCAACCATAACTGTCAATGTCTAAATATTGTTTTTTATTTGGCGAATAAATCAAAAATGAAAGATAAATTGCATCGAAATCTTTATCAAAACTTCCATAAACACTCCCTTTTATTCTTGTCAAACTATCGTCTGATTTAAAATTAAAATTCTTCAAATTGAAATCTTTATCAACAAAATCAACATAATGTTTGTTCCAATTCAACAAAGTAGCATTAGTGTTTATTTTTTTGCTTAAAATATATTTAGATAAAGAAATTGCTTGTTCAGGTTGTGACTTTTTCTCTAAAATTTCCTTCTTTTTGTCAACACATGATTGAAATTGAAAGGATAAAAAAATAAGTGCAAAATAAATTATTTTTTTCATAATGTTTTTCAACAAATTTAGTAAAATCACTCCACAAAACAATCCTCTTTAAAGCCAATCAAATACAATTTGTCCTTGGCACGAGTAATTGCGGTATACAACCAACGAATATAATCTCTATCAATACCTTCTGGCAAATAGGGTTGCTCAATAAAAACAGTATTCCATTGACCGCCTTGCGATTTGTGACAGGTTATAGCGTAAGAAAACTTGACTTGCAAAGCATTGAAAAATTCGTTTTCCTTGACTTTCTGGAATTTAGCATATTTAGTGTTCAAATGCTCATAATCCTTCATCACTTCTTCATACAATTTATTAGATTGTTCATAGGTCAATGATGGAGATTCGCTTTTGATTGTATCTAATAACAAAACGGTTTCAAACGGAATTTGGTTTGGATAATCAACCATTCGAATTTTAACTTTTGCAAATTTGAAACCATACAATTCCTGAAAACTAAAAATTTCTAAAACTTCAATAATATCTCCGTTTGCAATAAAACCTGCTTCGTCTTTTTCTTTTAACCAAAAATAATTGTTCTTGACAACCATCAAATAATCACCCGTGGAGAGATCACTTTCTTTGTCTAGAATTTTCATTCGGATTTGCTCATTGTACTGATTGGCACGTTTGTTCGAGCGCACAATAAACGCAGTATCTTCGATAGAATAATTACTGTAAGCCGAATTTATTGCATCCTGAATATCGTATCCGTCTGTCAACCTTATGATGTCTTTGAAACCTTTCAATTTAAACTCAAAACTCGTTATGAAACTTTCTTTCAAAATTTCACGAAGTTGCGTTGCATTGAACAAAATTCCTGATTTTTCTTCTTGTCGCATGACTTCGTCCAACTCAATCCAATCAACTTTTTTGTCGTAATTAAGTTCTAAAGTATCGGTGTTTAATGCTGGCGAGATATCCAAATTTACGGGTGGCAATTGGGCTGTATCGCCAAGAAGAATCATTTTACAATTTTCACCACTGTAAATGTAATTGATTAAATCATCAAGCAAACTGCCTGTTTCATACATTTTATTATCGTTGCTTTGATCAGAAATCATAGAGGCTTCGTCAACAATAAAAATAGTATTTTTGTGTTTATTAGGCTGTCGTACAAAATTGACTCCGCCTCCACCCGATACTTTTGGATTGTAAATTTTTTTATGGATTGTAAATGCAGGTTTTTGGGAATAATTGGCAATGACTTTTGCCGCACGACCAGTCGGTGCTAGCAACACATACTTTTTATTAATTTCGATTAAATTATTGACAATTGTTGAAATTACGGTTGTTTTTCCAGTTCCAGCATAACCTTTCAAAACAAAAATAGAATCGTTAGAATAATCAGTGATAAAAGAAGCCACTTTCTGAAAAAAAATATCTTGTTTAAAAGTGGGCTGAAACGGAAAATTTCGGGTTAATAAACTATAAAATTGTGCAGAAATCATTTAAAAAATTTATTTAAAGTGGTTTAAAAGTTTAAAATAGTTTAAAAATTCTACTTATTAAACGACTTTAAACAAAATTAAACATTTTAAACTACTTTGAACAAAATTAAAATTTTTAAACAAAATTAAAAAACCGTAAGTTTGCACAAATGATAAATATCGAGAACATAACGGACAAAGTTTACAAAAAACTTTCTATTCAAGTCGCAACAAATGGTTTGAGTTTTTGTTGTTTTGATACTTTAAATAACACTGTAAAAACAATCAAAACCATCAATTTCGATACTTTAGACCTTTCGATAAAAACAGAAGATCTTTTTGCAGATGCCTTCGCAAATAATCCCGAATTAACATCAAAATATGATGAAATTGTGGTAATTCACAACAATAATCTTTCAACATTTGTACCAACTGCTCTTTTTGACGAAGACTATTTGGGCAGTTATTTACAATACAATACTAAGGTTTTTGAAACCGATTTTTTTGCTTTCGATGTTATCGAAAAATACGAAATGAACAATGTTTTTATTCCGTATGTCAACATAAATAATTTTTTTATAGATCAATTTGGTTCATTCAATTACAAACATGCCAACAGCATTTTGGTATCAAAATTATTAGATTTTTCTAAAAATAATGACGAAAAAAAGATGTTTGTTCACAAAAGCGACACTCATTTTGAAATTGTTGTGGTTCAAAATCAGAAATTATTATTGTTTAATTCTTTCGATTACAAAACACCCGAAGATTTTATTTATTATATCCTTTTCACTGCGGAACAATTAAATCTAAATCCCGAAAATTTTAAATTAGAATTGATAGGCAACATTCAAGAAAACGACGATTTCTATAAAATTGCCTACAAATACATTCGCAACGTTTCGCTTTTTGATGTAAACGATTTGCGATGGAATAATTACTTTACAGAAGCCGAAAACAGACACTATTTTATACTATTTAACTCGTGAGAATCATTTCTGGAAAATACAAAGGACGCCGAATTTCGCCACCAAAAAACTTGCCAGTTCGTCCCACGACTGACATGAGTAAAGAAGCCTTGTTCAATGTTCTCAACAACCATTTTGATTTTGGTGGATTGAAAGTTTTAGATCTATTTTCGGGAACAGGAAATATTAGTTATGAATTTGCATCGCGAGGAAGTAATAATATAACGAGTGTTGATGGTGATTTTGGATGTATCAAATTCATAAAACAAACCGCCACTGAATACGATTTTAATATTGCTGCCATCAAAAGCGATGTTTTTGCTTTTATAGACAAATGCAAATCGAGTTACGATATTATTTTTGCAGATCCACCCTATGCTTTAGACCAAAAAACATTTGACAAAATCGTTATTTCAATTTTTGAAAAAGAGCTTTTGCATGAAGACGGAATGATGATTATTGAACATTCAAAATATACTAAACTCGATCATTTAATTAATTTTTCTTTCAAGAAAATTTATGGTGGATCGATATTTTCATTTTTCGAAATCGAGAATTTAGAAGATGAAGAAACTACTATTGAAGATGACGAAGTTGTGAGTTAAAGCTATAAATCTAAATTTGGTATTCTCAATTTATTAAAAATTAAGTTTTTGAGCAGTTTCAGATAAAAACTTTAATGAATAGGTTTTCTTCGAAACCACTAAAAATAATAAAAAAGCAGACCTGTAAGCCGGATTCTGTTTCCGATAAATCGGAACCTTATCATTTATCTAGTCCCGACATTACTATCGGGATCAATCTTTCTACCCTTTGGCAACGGGCGAGAAACCCTTAACTACCAATATACTTGAAATTTCACCGCATAGAGTTTACCTGGTTTCACTACAGCATTACCTGTACATACTTTCTGTTGCACTTGTCCTCGCTCAATTACTTGAACTGACGGGCGTTACCCGCTATGCTTCTCTGTGGTGTCCGGACTTTCCTTTCCAATAAAAATTGGAACGATAAGGCGGTCTGCTTTTGCAAAAATAGTTTTTTTTGAAGCCAATCCCGCTATTCGTTACAATCTTTTTTGAGGCGAAAAAAAATCGCCTCAAAAAAGGATTTCCACTGCTATCGGGGCTAGAGAAACAGTAATGAATCATGTTCTCATTTTTTCATTTTGATTTATTTACTTTTGTCATTTCATATTTGTTTTTTGAAATTTCAAAGTCTATATTTGCTATCGAAATAAAAAATAATGGAACAATTTGTAGTATCGGCTCGCAAGTATCGCCCACAAACGTTTAAAGACGTTGTTGGTCAACAAGCTATTACAAACACTTTGCTCAATGCAATCGAAACCAATCATTTGGCTTCTGCCCTATTGTTTACTGGTCCTCGTGGCGTAGGGAAAACAACTTGCGCCAGAATCTTGGCACGAAAAATAAACCAACCTGGCTACGACGATCCAAACGAAGATTTTGCCTTCAACGTCTTTGAACTCGATGCTGCATCCAACAATTCAGTAGATGACATCAGAAGTTTAATCGATCAAGTTCGCATTCCACCACAAACCGGAATTTACAAAGTTTACATTATCGATGAAGTGCACATGCTCTCTTCGGCAGCGTTCAATGCCTTTTTGAAAACTTTAGAAGAACCGCCAAAACATGCTATTTTCATATTGGCGACAACTGAGAAGCATAAAATAATTCCGACAATATTGTCGCGATGCCAAATATTCGATTTCAAACGAATTACTGTAAAAGATGCGAAAGATCATCTTGCAGAAGTTGCGGCTAGTCAAGGTGTAATTTGTGAAGATGATGCCTTGCACATTATTGCTCAAAAGGCAGATGGAGCTATGCGTGATGCGCTTTCCATTTTTGATAGAGTTGTTTCATTTTGTGGAAATAATCTTACTCGCCAAGCAGTTACAGAAAATTTGAATGTTCTGGATTATGAAACTTATATCAATATAACAGATTTGATTTTAGAAAATAAAATCCCTGAGATTTTAATTTCATACAACGAAATTCTTTCAAAAGGCTTTGATGGTCATCATTTTATTGCTGGTTTAGCATCTCATTTCAGAGATTTATTAGTTGCCAAAACCCCTTCGACAATAACGTTATTAGAAGTTGGTGAACAAGCACAAAAATTATACGCAATTCAATCGCAAAAAACCAATCAAGATTTTTTATTGAAAAGCATAGAAATTGCTAATGATTGTGATCTGAAGTTTAAAGTATCACAAAATCAGCGTCTTTTAGTCGAACTTTGCTTGATGCAACTTGCCTCCATCACTTTTGATGGAGAAAAAAAAAAGTTGAGCAATTTATAATTCCTCCAACCTATTTTAAAAAAACAGATTATTCAATTACTGAAATTCCAGAGTTAGAACAAAAACAAGAGGAAAAAAAAGTTGAAGAAGCTATCACTATTCCTAAAATAAATGAGGCTTTAGATTCCAAATTTCTTAACAACGAAACTACAATTAAAGTTGCAGTTCAAAACCCTCAAACTCAAAGCCCAGATCCTTTAACTCAAAATCAACAACAAAGAGTTTCTGCTTTTTCATTATCAGGAATTCGTGCAAAAAAAGAATTACAAGAAGCCAATAAATCTATTGAAAAAGAAACGATTCATTTGCCCTCAGAAGTTTTCACAGAAACCGAAATGCTTGTTTTTTGGAACAAATATGCACAACGACTTGGGGATAAAGGACATAAAATAATGGAATCTTTGTTGATGATTAATAATCCAAAATTAGATGGATTATTAATTATTCACGAATTACCAAATGAAGGTTCAAAAATTGATTTCGAAACCGAAAAACATGATTTATTAAATTTCTTACGAAGTCATTTACACAATCACGAAATTTCAATTCAAGTAAATGTAAATGAACTTGTGGAACAGAAATTTGCTTTCACAGATCAAGACAAATTTGAAAGATTAATGAAAATAAACCCAAATTTAGAACTACTCAAAAAAGCATTTGATTTAGATTTTTAGATTCCATTTTAGTAATCAGTCTAAAAAATTGTTTTCAATTTCATGAAAAATACAACTATTATTTAGTGGTAAAAATATAATTGTTTTTAAGATTAATTATTTTATTTATTGTCCTAAGACCGAATTATTCTTTTACGATTCTTTATCCCAAAACCATACTTAATTATTTGCTAAAATTTGATTTTGAGAATATTAATTAACTTTTGTGTTTTTTATTTTTATTATTATTCCAGATTTAGGTAATCGTTCAACTATAAATTTGGATTCTGCTAATTGGGGCAACTCTTTTTCATGTATAATAGCATCAATTGCAAATCCTTCTAATTTAACTTTGTAAGTTGATCCCGAATTCTCTGAACTGTCATAAAAAGATGATGAAAGAGAAATTGCATGATACACTTCTTTTTTATTTAAATCAAAATCAATTTTTGCACTATCATATCTATGTTTTATCTTTTTTCGAAGTCTAAAAAAAATAAAAACTGTCACAAGTTGAAATATTGTAATAATTGGAATCAAAAATAAATTTTCAGGATCAAAAGAAAAATATAATACAATTGGCAGCAAAAAAATACAAACAACAGGAACCATTAAAAGAATAGTATAAGTATTAACATCTTTTTTTAAAACTTCCAATTGAGTTTTATCACTTTCATTTATATTTTCAATTATGGGCGAACAAAGTATATGTTCTTTGTTTAGTGCATTATTTATGCTAAAATGTTCCATTTTTTAATTATTTGTGTTAATTTTTAATCTGGTCTCTTAAAATTTTAAACATTTTTGATTTGAACTCATCTAAAAAGACAAGATGATTCAAAATACTACTTTGCTTGAAACTAATATTGTAGTTTGAATAAAATATTTATCAATAATACAAAGTAAAATGAATAAATAATTGCCTCATAACGTTGTTAACAATATTCCTTTTCATCTCTTTGCCTTTGATTTGTATAGAATTTCTTTCTTAAATTCTTTTGTCAAAATTGGTTTTAATTCTTCAAACTCAAACAACCTCATTGGAGTTATTTGAATATACTCAACAGGATACCAACATTTGATACAGTAATCTAAAATCGTTTTTTTTGCTTTTTCAATTTGATTAGTTGCTAAAAAAAGTCTTGAGGCGTTAATATGAGTGTTTTCATTTTTTAAACTATCCGCATACTTTTCATAATAGGATAAACTTTCTTCAGTATTTGCTTCTTCAAACATAAAGTTTAACAAATATTCAGCACCTTCAATACTTTCATAAGTTAATTTAGGTCTGTACTTTTTTAATTGTTCAATGAAAGTTGATTGAGATTCTCCATTTTTTATAACTTGGAGAGGTTCTGGATCGATTGTTAAGTTCTTTACTCCTTTTAATTTCTCTAAATGCTGGCTTACTTGATGTTTATATGCATCTATTATATGTTTTGGTAAATCAAGTTTTTCTTTTTCTAAAAGAAATTTTTTGTAAAATGTTTCTGCTCTTAAAACATTATTACTTTCTATTGCAGTATTTGAATATGCAAAAAAATGTTCATATAAAATATTACCTGCATACCATTGCTGATTGTTCGGTAATGCAATTTCATCATTCTTCATGGCGCTTTCAAATTCACTAGAAAAATAGTTAATTTCAGCCAGAACAAGTGCTTTTTGAGGCTCAAATCCTTTTATCTTATCAAATAATTCTATTCCGTATTCAATTTGTCCACTACGAAATATATCTAAAATATCTCTAATTTTTTTTGGTATTTTAACGATTTCCATATTTTTTCTATTTAATTTTCCTATTTACATTTAATTTATATTTCGCTTTGTATGAAATAAATACAAAAACTATTATAAGCAATGTATCAATTTTGTATTTAGTTCTATAGCACAAAAACTTTAGATTTTGCAAAAACACGAATCGTGACAAGTTGATGTTGAACTATTTATTTTATTTTATTTTTTTTTTAATTTATATTTTCAATTAACTATCATAATTTTAGTTTTGTCTTTTGGATCGTATATAACATTAAAAATAGTTCCAGGCTTTAGTAAATATAATTGCGATAATGAGACTACCTTTTCTGTTTCGGCTTCCCAAGATTCTCCTTCTTTAGAATTCAATTTTAAAGTAATTCTCATTTGTGGTTGACTATCGCCAACAAAAAAACCAGTTTGCTCAGATTTCAATAAAATTGCAGTTGTACTAATTCCATTTTTTTTTAGATGGTTTTCTATTTGGTTTGGTCCAATTAATTTGATGTAAACAAAATAAGAGATGATACTAATAACTATTATAGATAGTATTGATGTAAATCCTGGAGTTGATATTAAAGTTTTCTTTTTCATTTTTTTATTATAATTTCAATTTAGGGGCAAAATTCATTTAATTTCTTTGAGATTTTAATTGTAATTGCAGAATATTTAATTGTTTATTGTCAGTTGGTAATTTAATTAACAAATATCTTATCAAAAGATCAAACGATTTAAAACAAAATTTCCTAGTGCAAAATCTACTTTGGAGTTCGTCTGAAACGCTAATAGCATCAAACCGTTGTTGTTTGAATGGCTCACTGCCCCCAAGTTTTCATCCAATTCAAATACTCTGTTTTATAGTCGTTGTCGTTCAATTTAATTATAATTTCTTCAAAATTATCTTTCTCTTCAAAGTCATAATCAGAAACTGTAAATGTTAAGAATATGTCTTTCCCAACAATATTTTTAAAGAAGTTTTCATTTTTTAGTTTTTCCAAAACTTCAATGCAAGTATCAAAAAGTTGCTTTTGAAATTTGTTAAACCTTTCTTCATCATCCTCAATTTCTTTAATTTCATTATAAAGTTCATTTGAAATTTCATTAAAATCTATATCAGCACCTTTCATTTCATATTTCCACTCTGGAGGTGCAAATTTGTAATATACCAAGTCATCTTTATCTGCAGTTTCTAAATGTTTTAATGTATTCGTTGAAGGACAAACTGTCATTGCATCTTCGTCACTATATAGCGCAAATGCATAAATTTCATCTGCGCCATAATCTTCAAACATTTCGATAAATGCTTTTTTGGTTGCACTCTCAATTTTTTGTTTTAATATTTCAAAATTCATAATTTATTTATTTAGACTAATAATTTTTTTCAATTAGTATTTTCTTTTGATTACTCAATACTATTTTTAGGGAATTCATCGTAATCAGTTCTTGGATAAGTTTGATTTTTATCTTTTACATTATTAAACGAATATACTTTGTTTGCTTTTATTTCACCACTAACTTCGATTGAGTGACCTCTTTCAATAATAGTTTCACAAATTATATCTCCTCCAACTGCTATATAATAATCACAACTTGAATCTACATCTATAGTTTCAGCATATAAATTTCCAGAAATAACAGTTTGATATGGAAAGTTAAATTTTTTACAATGTAAATCTCCATTTACAACTAATAATCCAGATTCAAATTTGGGAATAATTCCATTTTCTATAGTTAAGTTACCATCAACCAATACACAAGTACTTATTTTAAGTTCTTTAATTGTCGAATTAGCTTCATAAAATTCTACATAATCACCATCCATTATATAGTTTTCATCAAAAAAAGCATATTCACTCAATAAATTACTTTCTTGTTTCTTTACCCAATTATTAAATTCGTTGAATTCCATTTTTCTATTACCCATATTTTCTCTAATTTATTACGTTCATTTTAATTTTTATGTTTCTTGAAAGTTACCTTCAAAGTATGGCAATTTATTATCAATTATAGATTTGGTAAGACAATTTAATACTATTTAAAACAAAATTTCCTAGTGTAAAATCGACTTTAAAGTTTACTTCATCTATTCGATTTTTAAGGCTCGGATGCCTAGAACCCCCAATTGAATTATTCAAGCCCGAAGGTGCAAACTGACCGAATAAACTGCTGTTGGCAAAAGTGCTTTATTCTTTTTCTTTAAACTTTAATTTGTCAAAATTTTCTGCAATTGTTTCAGATTCTCCATCAACTATAAAAATTATAGGTGGATTATTGTTATCTGCTTCTACATTAAAAAGTAACATACCGCCATTATTCATTTCAGCATAACCATAAATATGGGGTTGATACATACCTAAAACTGCAAATGGTATCCATTCTTTATTTTCTACTTTTTGTTCAAATTCTGGATCGTCTAAAAAATATTCTAGAATTTTATAGTAATTACAAGACTCATAATTATTGTAATCATTAATCTGTTGTTCGCTCATACCAACCATTCCTTTTTCCCATTCAATCTCATCAAGAATAATTTGGTCCCAGTCAATTATTGCTAAATCTTCAGTTTCTCCATTTATTTCAATTTCTAACTCTTTCTCAAAATACTTTTCAATCAGGTCTTTTAAATGTTTCATAATTTTTTAGTTTGTTGTTTTTGAAATGTTTTTTTAATTCTTCTAGTTTTCGGGTATTTTTGCTAACATCTTGTTAATTAATATCTTTTGCGGATTGGTTAGCCAAAAACATCGATTTAAAACCAAAATCCCAAGTGAAACAAATCGAATTTAACTTGTTTTTTAGAAAAGGTATTTGTTATGCGTAATTTTTATTTACTATTTATTTTTTTCAAATTTTCCTTATAATATGTATGTTTTATAATTCATATGCAAAAGTTTTTATTTTTTGTTTAATGCTTTCTAAATATTGTTTTATGGGTTGATTATCCTTTTTAAAACCATTTAAAATATTTATTGCTTCTATTTCTGTATAATACCTTTCTTTGAATTTAATACTTTTACAATCGTAAACACTTTTAGAATCGTCAAAAAGATTTGTAATTGTCAAGTTTAACCAACAATTTTTGGAAAATCCAATTTGCATTTTATAATTTTCATTTAGTGTAGAGATTTGCTCTAATTCATCTTTTTTATAATCTTCGATTTTTATACCACCTAGTATAAGTTCACAAATAGGGTTGTCTCTATCAAATGCTATTGCAACAAATCTATGTCCAATAAAAGTTAAATTATTTTTTTCAAATTTATAATCAAACAGGTGTCCTATTGCTACTTCCATAAAATTATTCACAACTCATAAATACATACAACAAACTATTTACTAAATTATATTTTTTAATTACTGACTTATATAGTTGCATATTTATTTTGTCAAAATTAAACCATACCAAAGCAACAAACTATTTTTTAGCGTCTACAAAGCGTCTACATAAGTCAAAAAAATAAACCAAAAAAAAAACACAAATACTTGTTTATTAAGTATTTGTGTTTTGTCAAAAATAAAATATATTTTTATGCCACCGTATTTATGAAATCTGATAAATCTTCTTCTTTTTGTAAAAATAATTTTTGTTTCAATCGATAACGTGCCATTCGAACACTTGTAGCCTCTACATGCAATAAATTTCCGATTTCTTTACTACTCAATCCCATGTTGATATAGGCACAATGTTTCATGTCTAACTGGGTTAATTCACCCGCTGCTTTGTGTTGTAATTGTGAAAAAAAAGTAGGATATACGTTTTCAAAATTCATTTTAAAATTTTCAAAATCTTCATCTAGTGCGATGCCGTTATCAATTATTCGGTTAATTTTTTTGTTATCTTCTTTGGTGTTTTCTAATTCGGCTTTTAGACCAATTAGTATTTTATTTTTACTTTCTATTTGCAAAACACTTGACATCAATTGTTTTTGATACATTTCTTTTTGTTGTTGTTGCATTTGGTTTTCTAGAGCCACTTTTTTGAGTTCTTCTTCTTTTAGTTTTGCAAACAATTCTGCTTCTGTTTTTTGTTTTTCTAGCAATTCTTGTTTTAGAACATGAACTTTTTGTTTTGCTTTGTAGTTTTTGTACAGAAAAAACATTCCAAACATGGTTATCAAAAAAAGCGCAAATCCTAAATATTTTAGATTCCGTTCATTGTTTCTGTCTTTTTTTGTTTGCTCGAGTTCTAAAATTTTAGTTTTGTTGATGTATTTGGCTTCGGCTTTTTTAACTGCAATATTCCGATTTAAATTATAAACCATTTGGTTTGTAACTAGTAAATCATTGCTCCAATTTGCAGCTTTTTTATAGTCTCCAAGTTTATAATAAAGATTAAGATTATAAAAATTAAAAATATTTAATAATGATAAATCATCATTAAAAAAATCATACAATTTATCTACTTCTTCTAAAGTTCTTTTTGCTTCAAGAATTTTATTATCCTCTAATAAATATTGTGTTTCAAGAATTTTTATTTTACAGAATAAACTAATTGGTTCATTTTTAACTAAATTTTGCTCGGAAAGTTTTAGATAATTTAATACAACTATTCTATTTTTAGTCTTTTCTTGCCAAAAATTTATGGATGCCATTCCAAAAAAAGCTTCTGACAAATAATTTTTTTTGTTTGATTCTATTTTTTTTGAATAATCAATACATTTTTTAAAATTTGAAATCGCTAAATTAAAATTTGATTGTTCTTTAGTTTTTTCATCATCATATAAACCATCTGTGAAATAACTAAAATAGCCCTCTGCCAGAGAAAGATGAGACATGGCTAGAAAGGTATTTGATAATTTATTTGTTTTAGCAATTTTTATATTTTTTTGAGCACAAATTAATTCGCTATCAAAATCACCTATCTTTAAATATAAATAAGACAAATAATACAAAACATTACTTTGAAGTTGAAAATTTTGTGTTAAAAGTGATTTTTTTTCTGCTAATAATAAATCGGAAATTGCTATATCTAAATTGTTTTTATGTCCTTCAATAATTCCTTTTTTTAGATAAGCATATGATAGTTTAGTATTGTCTTTACTCGTTTTAATTATTAAATTTGCTTCTTTTATAATTTCAGTATTTTTGTCATTGTCTGACAAATTTGTTTTAGCATAGAAACTTTTAAAATCATCAAACTTAATTTCCTCCTCATTTTGAGCAAAAGTTGACATAGAAAGAAATAAAAAAATAAGTATTGTATTTTTTATCAGAATTTGAAAATACTTATAGTCAATGAAAACAAAATCGTTTATTAAAAATCTCATATAAGTTTTTCTTACAAACATAAAAAAAAGTACTCGAAAAATGATTGAATTATCTAATTTATTTAAATTTTGAAAGTATTATTTTATTGCAAACTCTTCAATTTCTCATCTAACAATCTAAACAAAATTTCGTTTCCTTTTTGATTGTATTTCTTTAGGTTTTCTGAAAACTTTGGTAAATCGAATAAAAAGGCTTTTAGACTATCGGCTGTGAAATCCTCAAAATGACGACCGAAACCCATTTTGTCTATATATGCGGCATTAACAAACTGTTCGAATTGATTTTTTAATGGAAATGAAAAAACAGGTTTTCTAAAATAAACCGCTTCTGAAATAAATGAAAAACCACCATTAGCAATCACTGCTTTTGCAGATGCTAAGTCAGCAACAAAACCATCTTCGCTAAATAATTTGAAAATGACATTTTTATCAACTAATTCTTTGTTAAAACCATAAACATAGAAGATTTGATCTGGAATTTGATGCAAGATTGCCGCCACATCATTTTGTTTACTCGAAGTTTGATACATCAAAATATGATCTCCATTAGTAATTTTCGATTCAATAATCGACTGTCGAACAATTGGTGGTACTAAAGTTGTATTTTCTTTTTGTACAACCGCATCAAAAAAACTAGTTATGAAATAGTGTTCTGCTCTTGGTACTTTTATTCTTACAATCGATTTTGAAATCGTGTGGTTTTTCTTTTCGCTTGCTGGTATTTTAATGTCTAAACTACATCTATCAATAACCTGCATATTGTCAATACTAATTAAAGGTAGATTATGTCTTTTGGTAAATAATGTTGTAAAAGTTTCGAAATCACTAATAACTAAATCGACTTTAAAATCTTTTTTGAGTTGCAAATACTCCCCAAAATTCTGGAATAATAATTTTGGTGTATTTTTTAAATTCAATAAAAAAGTACCTCTTTTTGAAACTTCAGATTCTTTAAAAGCAAAATGCATTCCTTGGATTTCATGAACTCGATTTGGAAAATTTTTGTTCAAAAACTGATAGGCACGTGAACTGGAAACTATTTGAACATTATGGTTTTGCAATAAATAATCAATTACAACTTTGCTGCGGGTGGCGTGACCCATTCCTTCTCCTGGAACTCCATACAGTATATTCATTTTTTACTTGTATTTATATTTTAAACTAAAAAATCTGATTGCAAACGTTGTTTTAAACGATCTATAGGTTTTAAATCAACATCAGTTTTTCCGTTGGTTACATCAAATGGATCGTCTAAACCAACGATTAAAAGATATAAATATCCGAATAAAAATGTGATTATTCCAGTTACTAAATAATCTGCTGCGGTTGATTTGAATTTAGTAACTAATAGAAGTGATGTTACAATTATGAAAATACTTTTCAACAAGGTATAGGCTGGTTTTATGAACTTATTTCTCGAAATGGTGTAGGCTCTTGTCAATTGTTTTCGCATGGCGTTGGTGTTTTCTTGAATTCCTTTTATAGCTTCTTTATCTACGCCACGTTCGGCAAAATAATAGGCTATTTCGTTTGAATTTCGAATCAAGGGAAAAATTATATTCGAATCTTTTTCTTTGCTATAAATCCAAGAAATGATTCCTTCTGTGATTTTTATTAACTCATTACGCAAATAAACTTTATTCAAATCTTCTTTGCACAAATCTGAATTTCCAGTTCTTGGAGATTTAAACGCCAAATAAATCCAATCTTTTATGGCTTCTAGATTCGATGCTATCTCACCAGGAATTTTTTCACTTTCTTTAAAATCCGACATTGTTGCAGCCAATAACAATCCGAATACAAAAAAAGTACCTGTAAAAACTATAGTAATATCAGATAATTCAATTAAATCATGAAAATCTTGACCATATAAAGACAGATTTTTAAAAATAAAATTTTTAACTAAAAGAACCAAAGTAGCAACAAATATTGCTTTCAAAAGCATTGAATTACGGTAGAAAAATCGCATCTTTTTTAACAAAAATATAAAAATTAATTTAAATCTAAATAAAAAAACGCTACTTGAAAAGTAACGTTTTGATTTTATGATTAATCTAAAAGTTCAAATTTAATTTTTACTTCGATATTTAAAAGTCTATTTCAATCCAGCATTTTTCAAATAAGGTTCGATTTGCATTTCATGACCAATAAAATCTTTAAATGCTTTATTCAAATCGACACTATTTCCTACCGATAAAATATATTTTTTGAAACGGTCGCAATTGGCTCTTGTCAATCCACCATTGGCTTGCATCCAATCGAAAGCGTTATAATCTAATGTTTTTGACCAAGTATAAGCATAATATCCAGACGAATAACCTCCAGACCAAATGTGCGCAAAATATGGTGAATGATAGCGAGTTGGAACTTCATTGACCAACAATCCATATTTTTGAAGTGCTTCTTTTTCGAACTGCAATGTTGGTTTAAAATCGGCTTCGTTTTCTACACTATGCCAAGCCATGTCTAGCGTTGCAGCCGCAAGAAGTTCGGTAACATCATAACCTTTATTGAATGTTTCGGCTTTTTTAATTTTGTCAATTAATGATTGCGGAATTGCTTCTTTGGTTTTATAATGAATGGCATAATTTTTCAAAACTTCAGGATCTAAAGCAGCATGTTCGTTGATTTGCGATGGAAATTCGACATAATCTCTTGGAACCGATGTTCCAGAAAGTGTAACATATTGTTGGTTGGCGAACAATCCGTGCAAGGTGTGACCAAACTCGTGAAACATAGTTGTAACATCGTCAAAACTAATTAATGATGGATTTCCGTTTACTGGTTTTGCAAAATTATAAACATTCACAATCACTGGTTTTTGTTTCAAATAATGCGATTGATTTACAAAATTATTCATCCAAGCACCACCATTTTTGTTATCACGAGTATAAAAATCTAAATAATAAATAGCAATTGATTGGTTTTTATCATCAAAAACTTCATAAACTACCACGTCTGGATTGTAGACTGGCAAATCTTTTCGAACCTTGAATGTAATTCCATACATTTTTTTAGCAGCAAAGAAAACGCCTTTTTCAAGAACTGTATTCACTTCAAAATAGGGTTTTATTTGACTTTCATCTAAATCATATTTTGCTTTTCTGACTTGTTCTGAATAGAAATTCCAATCCCAAGGTTCGAGTTTGAAACCGCCTTTTTGAGCATCAATTAAATCTTGAATGTCTTTGGCTTCAATTTTAGATTTTTCAACTGCAGGTTTAGCAATTTTTGCCAAAATGTCCATTGCAGCAGCAGGTTTTTGCGCCATTTGATCTTGCAAACGCCATTCTGAATAACTTTTTTTGCCCATTAATTTGGCTTTTTGCAAACGCAGTTTTGCCATTTTTTCTAGTGTTTCTCTGGTATCTCCATCATCGCCTTTTTCTGAACGCGTAAAAGCCGATTTGAATAATTTTTCTCTCGAAGCACGATTCGTCATATTTTGCAAAGGTGGTTGTTGCGTAGTGTTTAATAAACCTATTAAATATCCAGTCTTTCCTGCTTCTTTGGCTTTATCCTTTGCAGCAGCAATATCTTCTTTAGACAAACCTGCTAACTCGCTTTCGTCTGTAAATAAAACGGCTCCGTTTTTGCGAGCAATTAATAATTTATTAGAAAAAGTGGTGCTTAAAACAGCCAATTCCTCATTTATTTTTTTCATTTTCTCTTTATCCGAATCAGATAAATTGGCTCCAGCCAACTCAAATTGTTGCAAATAATATTGCGTTAATTTTTTATCTTCGCCTTTCAAAGTTTTTAAATCTAATGCTTTGATTCGGTTATAGATTTTACTGTTCAAATAAATTTTATCGTTATGAGCCGAAAATATTGAAGCATATTCTTCCTCGATTTTTTGTAACGTTGGATTAGTATTTGCACCTGTCAAATTATAGAAAATTCCTGTGGCACGACCCAAATCTACGCCACAAGTTTCTAGAGCCAAAACGGTATTTTTAAACGTTGGTTTGTCTTTGTTTGCTGCGATTCTATCAATTTCCCTATCGTGAATTTTTAATCCAAAGTCAAAAGCTGGTTTAAAATCGCTGTCTTTTATTTTATCAAAAATAGGCGCTTGATATTGTAAAGTGCTTTTGTTTAAAAGTGGATTTGTATTCATTGTTTTCGTAAATGTATCTTGTGCTACTATAGTTTGAATTTGCATAGATGCAAAAACTAATACTATTGATTTGGTTACTGTTTTCATAATTATATATTATTTGCCTTCAGATTTTTCAGATTATCCAAAATTTTTAAATTGTTTTCAATTGCTTTTTGTCTTTTTGTCTTTTTGTCTTTTTGCCTTTTACTTTTTCAAAATTCCTTTCTACCCCTAATTATATCTTCAAAACTAGCGCATTTTACAAACTCTTGTTCTCCGTCAATAATCATTGGAAGATATACGAATTCAACTTCTGACAAATCTTCTTTTAAATGAAATTTCATATCTTCGAGATAGAAAAACCATTCTTTGTCATATTGCACTTTATTGATTGTTGCATCTTTAATCAATAATTTTTCTTTTAAGGGCGTCATATTTTTATTTCAAATGTTTCAGGTTTCAAGTTTCAGGTTGTTCTCCTAACTTGAAACCTGAAACTTGAAACAAAACTTTAATATTTTAACAATTCCAATAAATCTTCTTCAAACCTAACTTTTGGTAAATATTGGTCTTCTAATGCTTTTACAAATGGAATCGGCGTTTCTAAACTCGCTACTCTTTTTACTGGAGCATCAAGATATTGGAAACAGTTTTCCATAATCAATGCCGAAATATCGCTAGAAATACCACCAAACATAGAATCTTCTTGTAAAATAATACATCGACCAGTTTTTTTGATTGATTCAAAAATTGTTGCTGTGTCTAACGGTTGCAACGTTCGTAAATCTATTAAATCTGCTGAAATTTCTGGGTTTTTATTCAATGTTTCCAAAGCCCAATGCACGCCTGCACCAAACGAAATTATAGTTACTTGATTACCTTCTTTAACTAACGATGCCTTTCCGAAAGGAATCGTATAATAATCTTTAGGAACATCTTGGTAAACCGAACGGTACAATTGCTTGTGTTCAAAAAACATTACTGGATTTGGGTCATTAATTGCAGTATTCAACAAACCTTTGGCATCTGCAGGAAACGCTGGATAAACTACTTTTAGTCCTGGAGTTTTGGTAAACCAAGCCTCGTTGGTTTGCGAATGAAACGGTCCTGCTTGAGTGCCACCGCCACAAGGCATTCTGACAACAACATCGGCATTTTCGAGCCAACGATAATGCGATTTTGCTAATAAATTTACAATCGGGTTGAAACCTGTCGAAACGAAATCGGCAAATTGCATTTCAACAATTGCCTTATGTCCGTTTATTGATAAACCCATGGCTGCTGATACGATTGCGCTTTCGCAAATGGGTGTATTTCGAACCCTTTCTTTTCCAAATAAATCAACAAAACCATCGGTAATTTTGAATGCACCGCCATATTCGGCAATATCTTGCCCCATAATTACCAAGTTTGGATGACGTTGCATGGATTCACGCAAACTGTTGGAAAGTGCATCAATTAGTCGAATATTTTCAGTTTCTGATGATGGATTGATGGCTTCGAATTCATATGGTTTGTAAACATCGTTTAATTCTTCTGATAAACTAGCAACAATTTCTGGTTCTTCTTGAACCTTTGCCCAATCAACATCAATTTCTGATTTAATGAATGCTTTAAATTGTGCATCTAAATCTTCGGATAAAACGCCAATACTCTCTAAATATTTTTTAAAATTTTCGACAGGATCTTTTGCTGCCCATTCGTCCATTAATTCTTGTGGAACATACTTTGTACCGCTGGCTTCTTCATGACCACGCATACGGAAAGTTTTGAATTCCAATAAAATAGGTCTCGGATTTTGAGTCATTGAGAGTTTTAAATCAGCAATTAAATTGTAAACATCCAAAATATTATTTCCATCAACGATATGCGATTCCATTCCGTAACCTTTGCCTTTATCGGCTAAATTCTCGCAACGGTATTGCTCGTTGGTTGGTGTTGAAAGTCCATACCCATTATTTTCAATTACGAATAAAACAGGTAAATCCCAAACGGCTGCGATGTTTAATGCTTCGTGAAAATCACCTTCAGAAGTGGCTCCTTCTCCAGTAAAAACGGCTGTTATTTTTCCATTTCTCTTTAGTTTATTGGCTAGAGCAATTCCGTCAGCAACGCCCAATTGTGGTCCAAGATGCGAAATCATTCCTATTATGTTGTATTCTTGTGTTCCAAAATGAAAACTTCGGTCGCGACCTTTAGTAAAACCATTGGCTTTGCCTTGCCATTGCGAGAATAATCGGTATAACGGAATGTCACGACCAGTGAAAACACCAAGGTTTCGGTGCATTGGCAAAATGTATTCGTCTTTGTCTAAAGCGGCAGTTATACCAACAGATATGGCTTCTTGACCAATTCCAGAAAACCATTTTGATACTTTTCCTTGACGAATGAGAATTAGCATTTTTTCTTCAATCATTCTTGGTTTAAGCAATCTTTTGTATAAATCTAACAATTTTAGATTGGATAAATTTTGTCTGTCGAAATTCATTATTTTATATTTTGAGATTGTAAAAGTATGATTTTTTTGATTTAGATGATAGCGTTTTTATGAGATAATTTGTTGTTGGTGTTTACAATTTTAATATCTATTTAGCAATCTAGGATATAAAGATTTATTTGAATTATAATTCAGAAAAATCAAAACTTTTTCCGTCATCTGCTAAAAGTATATTTGTGAAAATGGTTTCAGCTTCTGTTTTAAACATTTCAATATTTTCATATCGTGTCGAATAATGTCCTAAAATGAGTTGTTTGGTATTTGATTTTTTTGCGATTAATGCTGCTTGTTTGGCGGTGGAATGCATTGTTTTTTCAGAAAGATGTGCTTCTGATTCTAAAAAAGTACTTTCATGATACAAAACATCAACATTTTGAATGTTTTCTATAATTGTTTCATCAAAAATCGTATCGGAACAAAAGGCATAACTTTTTGGTGGAATTGGATCAAATGTGAGTTCATAATTCGGAACTATGGTTCCATTGTCTAGTATGATGTCTTTTCCGTTTTTAATATTTTGGAAATAGCAGGTTTCTATTTTGTGATTTTGAACTGCACTAACATTGAGTTTTCGTTCTCTGATTTTTTCTTGAAAATGAAAACCATTTGTATATACTCTGTGTTTTAAAGGAATTGTTTTTACAATTACTTTATCGTCTTCGAAAATTATCTCACTTTTTTTAGATTCTAATTCATGAAAAAACAATCCATAACTTGTATATGAATTTGACAATTTGAGTTGTAACAAAATCATTTCTTTGATGCCTTTTGGTCCATAAATATGCAAATCATTCACTCGATTTAAAAGCATAAAAGTAGACACTAAACCTATTAATCCATAGCAATGATCGCCATGCAAATGCGAAATGAATATATGATTTATTGAAGAAAATTTGATTTTATTTTTTCGTAATTGTACTTGAGTTCCTTCACCACAATCTATCAAAAACATTCTGTTTCTGATTTCTAAAACTTGCGATGTTGGATTGGTTATGGTTCGAGGTGTTGCGGCATAACAGCCAAGAATAGTGAGTTTCAATTTTTACTTTAAATTATGGTTGATGAATTAATCTTCAACGTTGTATTTTATAATATTTTTTACTGTAAAAATAATTAATAATGCGTTTATTCCAATTCTAATGTAATTGAAATCTTGAGTTTTGAATCCTTGCATTATTTTGCTTGCTAAAAGGTATGAAAATACAAAAAGTAGAAATACGTTAAAATACATCTTATGTTGGTTGGTAAAATTCATTTTTTTATGTTTTAAAATCCTAAATCTCGTTCGATTTCTTCCATTTCTATTATGTCGAATGCTTCTTGCAATGTTGGTACGATAACCATTTTTTCAGAAGATTTATTGAAATCAAAATCTTTTATAAAAATCACAAATGATTTTTTATTTTTCTTTGAATTCTTTGAAAATGATAAAAAAATATTCAAATCTTTTGTTTTCAATCCATTGTAGTTTGAAATATCTAGAATTATGTTTTGATTTTCTAAACTCTCTTCACCATTTAATTGAATTAATAACTCATCTAAATTTGAATTAAAATCTTTTATGATTGTTGCTTTTTCTTTAATCTCAATGGTCATTAAATTTAGTTTTTAATTTTTGATGCTAACAAATAAGTAACAGCCATTCGAATGGCAACTCCATTTTCTACTTGATTTAAAATTACAGATTGTTCCGAATCTGCAACGTCAGATGTAATCTCGACACCTCGATTTATTGGACCTGGATGCATGATTACGATTTTTTTACTCAAAGAATCTAGCAACGTTTTACTTACTCCATATTGTTGTGTATATTCCCTTGTAGATGGAAAATAATTCAAATCCATTCGCTCATTTTGAACACGTAACATATTTGCTACATCGCACCATTCTAATGCTTTATGTAAGTTAGTCTCAACTTTTACTCCAAGACTTTCTATATGCTTTGGAATTAATGTTTTAGGTCCACAAACCTTTACTTCTGCGCCTTGCATTTGTAAAGCATATATGTTTGAAAGTGCCACTCTTGAATGTAAAATATCACCTATGATAACTACTTTTTTACCCGAAACTTCTCCAAGTTTTTCACGAATTGAATAACTGTCTAACAAACCTTGCGTTGGATGTTCATGTGCGCCATCACCTGCATTTATGATACTTGCTTTTACATTCTGAGAAAGAAAATGTGCTGCGCCAGGACTTGAGTGTCTCATGACTACCATGTCAACTTTCATTGCCAAAATATTATTGACGGTATCAATTAATGTTTCTCCTTTTTTTACTGATGATTGGGCAGCAGAAAAACTAATCACATCTGCCGAAAGTCTCTTTTGTGCTAATTCAAATGATAATTTAGTTCTTGTGGAGTTTTCGAAAAAAATATTTGCAATAGTAATATCACGTAAAGAGGGAACTTTCTTTATTGGTCGATTAATAACTTCTTTAAACTGGTCTGCGGTTTCAAAAATTAAATCAATATCCTTTTTATTAATGTATTTTATTCCAAGTAGATGATTTACAGATAATTCAGTCATTACGAATCTATTTTATTAATTAAAAAAACGGCATCTTCACCATCATTTTCAACCCAAGAGACTTTTACTTTTTCGTCGTTTATCGAATCAACTTGACGACCACGATAATCAGGTTGAATAGGTAAATGTCTGCTAAATCGTCTGTCAATTAAAACTAAAAGTTCAATTTCTGAAGGTCGTCCAAAAGATTGGATTGCGGTTAAAGCCGAGCGAATACTGCGACCTGTATAAAGAACATCATCAATAAAGATAACTTTTTTGTCTTCTATAATAAAATCGATTTGAGTTTTATTGGCTTCTAAAAGTTTATTAGTTCTTCTAAAATCGTCTCTAAAAAAAGTAATGTCAAGATATCCAAGTTCAATATTTTGGATTTTGTATTCCAGTTCCAATATTCTTTTTAATCTTTCTGCCAAAAAAGTACCACGAGGCTGAATTCCTATTAAAATGGTATTTGAAAAATCAAGATGATTTTCTATCAATTGGCATGACAAACGATTAAGAATGATATTAACTTCTTGAGAAGTAAGCAATACTTTTTGACTCATAACAAAGTTGTTATTTGGTTTGTAAAGATATGTTTTTTGTTTTAATAAAGAATAAATTGATTTTTAAAAATTAAAAATTATTTATTTGTTATTCTTTTGGAAAATACAAATATTAAATCTATTTTTAACAAAAAACTACTAAATGTACCGTATTATTTATTTCAGTGCTGCCCTAGAATCTACTAAAGAGCAAGAACTTAACAACATTTTACTGCATGCAAGAACGTATAATCATACGAATGATATTACAGGTATACTTTTGCATATTGATGGCGATTTCTTACAGATTCTAGAGGGAGAAAAAGAAAATGTGAAACATCTTTTTGAAAAAATAAAAAAAGACAAAAGACATAAAGGAGTTTTGACAGTAATTGAAAGTGAAATTGAAAAAAGACAATTTCCAGATTGGTCTATGGGTTATAAATATACTGGATATGTTGAAATAAATAAAATTAAAAGTCTTTCTAATTTTAATAGAGAAGCTTTTTTGAATGCTGATGAAAAAATAACAAATGCCTTTTTAAAAACTTTTTTAGATTCACATAGAAACCAATTTAATAACTAATAAAATACGCTAATTTAATTTGGATATTTTATTAGTTATCATTTTTTTTAAGAATACATCTTCACTCTCAATTCTTTCACTTTTTCGTCATCAAGATAATCGTCAAAAGTCATGTATCGGTCAATAGCGCCATTTGGTGTTAACTCAATGACTCGGTTTCCAACAGTTTGAGCAAATTCGTGATCGTGAGTTGAGAAAATGATAGAACCTTTATAATTTTTTAATGAATTGTTAAATGCTGTAATTGATTCTAAATCAAGATGATTCGTTGGTTCATCAATCATTAAAACATTCGCACGTTCCATCATCATTCTTGACAACATACAACGTACTTTTTCACCTCCAGAAAGTACACGACAAGTTTTTAGAGCTTCTTCACCAGAGAAAATCATTTTACCAAGAAAACTTCTGATGTTAACCTCATCACGTTCCTCTTCGGTTTTTACATATTGACGCAACCAATCCACTAAAGAGTAATCGCTTTCAAAAAACGAATGATTATCAACAGGCAAATAGGCTTGGTTTGTTGTTATTCCCCAATCGAAAACCCCAGAATCTGCTTTTTGAAGATTATTTAGAATATCATAAAACAAAGAAGTTGCTCGAGAATCTTTCGAAAAAAGAACTATTTTATCTCCTTTGGCCATGTTTAAATCAACGTCTTTGAACAAAACTTCACCATCAATTGATCCTGACAATCCTTGTACATTCAAAATTTGATCTCCAGCTTCGCGTTCTTGATCAAAAATAATTGCAGGATAGCGTCTTGATGATGGTTTTATTTCAGAAATATTCAATTTCGAAATCATTTTTTTTCGAGAAGTTGCTTGTTTAGATTTAGCAACATTTGCAGAGAAACGACGAATGAATTCTTCTAATTCTTGTTTCTTTTCTTCCGCTTTTTTGTTTTGCTGTGCGCGTTGTTTCGCTGCTAGTTGACTCGATTCATACCAAAATGTATAATTCCCTGAATAATGATTTATTTTACTGAAATCAATATCAGAAATATGTGTGCAAACTGCATCCAAAAAGTGACGGTCATGCGAAACTACAATTACCGTGTTTTCATAATTTGCCAAGAAATTCTCTAACCAAGCAATGGTTTCAAAATCCAAATCATTGGTTGGTTCATCCATAATTAGCAAATCTGGATTTCCAAAAAGCGCTTGTGCTAAAAGAACACGAACCTTTAATTTATTATCCAAATCACCCATTATGGTATAGTGATACTCTTCAGAAATTTCAAGATTTGATAACATTGCTGCAGCATCAGAATCTGCATTCCACCCATTCATTTCCTCGAATTGAACTTGCAACTCCCCTATTCTGTCAGCGTTTTTATCGTTATAATCTAAATAGAGTTCATCCATTTCTTTTTTAATCGCATATAGAACTTTGTTACCCATCAAAACAGTTTCAAGTACTGTATTTTCATCAAACATATTATGATTTTGATTCAAAACCGACATACGTTTTCCTGGTTCAAGATGAATATTTCCTGAAGTCGGATCCATTTCGCCTGAAATTATTTTCAAAAAAGTAGATTTTCCTGCTCCGTTGGCACCAATAACACCATATATATTACCGTGAGTAAAAACGGTGTTTACTTCGTCAAACAAAATTCTTTTGCCAAACTGAACTGATAAATTATTTACTGATAACATGTTTATTTCAATTATGAATTATGAATTATAAATTAAAAGTCACGAATCTTAGTTCTGAGAATTTTTATTTTTTAATTCGGTGCAAAAGTAAGCAATAGTATTTAGTTTTTTACCTAGTCTTTTTGGATTTTATTAAAATGAATAAAAAAAGCGATTTTCTATGTTAAAAATCGCTTTTTTCTGTATGATAAGATCTTAAAATTTTTGAAATGTAAACCTTTTAAACAAATTTAAAGATTATACTATTTTAAATGTTTAAGCAATTTTAAACTTTTCTATGGCAACCACTTATTTTCTCCAAAATTTGGTTTTCGTTTTTCAAGAAATGCATTTCTGCCTTCTTTAGCTTCATCAGTCATGTAAGCAAGTCGAGTTGCTTCGCCTGCAAAAACTTGTTGCCCAACCATTCCGTCATCAGTTAAATTCATTGCAAATTTGAGCATTTTGATAGATGTTGGTGATTTTTGTAGAATTTCTTGCGCCCATTCAAATGCCGTATTTTCGAGTTCATCATGAGGAATAACAGCGTTTACCATTCCCATATCCATGGCATCTTGAGCTGAATAATTTCTGCCCAAAAAGAAAATTTCTCTTGCTTTTTTTTGTCCAACCATTTTGGCAAGATACGCTGAACCGTAACCACCATCAAAACTTGTTACATCAGCATCTGTTTGTTTAAAAATAGCATGTTCTTTACTAGCTAGAGTCAAATCGCAAACGACATGCAAACTGTGTCCACCACCAACTGCCCAACCAGGGACTACTGCAATGACAACTTTTGGCATGAACCGAATGAGCCTTTGTACTTCCAAAATATTTAGTCGATGTTGCCCATCTTCACCAATATAACCTTGTTGACCACGAGCGTTTTGATCGCCACCACTACAAAAAGAATAAATTCCGTCTTTAGAACTTGGTCCTTCAGCAGAAAGTAAAACGACTCCAATAGAAGTGTCTTCTTGTGCATCATAAAAGGCTTGATATAATTCTGAAGTGGTTTTGGGACGAAAAGCATTTCGAACATTTGGACGATTAAATGCTATTCTAGCAACACCATTGCATTTGTTATATGTTATGTCTTCAAAATCTTTTACTTTTTTCCAATCAATCATAATTTAAAATGTATTATTTTTGTGTAAATATAAATCATAATTTGATTTTATTGTAAAATTATAAAAACTTAATTAACACTATTTCGTTCAAAAACATGAAACGTTATTTATCTACAAAAAATATCTTTACCATTTCAATTCTTTGGATTACTGCTTTCACCATGTTAATACTATTGATTTTAGGGATTCGTCGTGGGGATTTAGGTTGGTTTCCTATTACGGCACTTTCCTTAGTCATTTGTTTAATCATATGGACGTTACTTGATACTAGATATGTGATTAAAAACGGAAATTTGTTATATCGTTCTGGACCATTTCGTGGAAGAATTAACATTCAAAATATATTAAAAATTCAAAAATTTTCTGGGATGAATCCTCCTGTAACATTTAAACCAGCATTAGACTTCAAAGGTTTTATAATTACTTTTAATGAATCTGAAAATGTATATGTTTCACCAAAAATGTCAGATATTTTTATTTCTGAATTGTTGAAGATTAATCCAAAAATCATCATTCAAAGTTAAAGTTTATAAATAATTCACATTTTAACATGATTGTATTTTATAATTATTTAATTTTAATGTGTTGAAAATCAATTTTTTGTTTTGATTTTTAATTATTAGTTCATTAACTGATTTATTAACTTAAAAAAGGAATATTTGAAGCACATTTTTTTGATTGTCGCTCTTTCATTTGGGATTTTTTTTACAAGTTGTAATAAACAAGCACAAACTTCAACAGAAGTAAAAACAACCAGCGAGCAAATAGTTCACAAGAATTTAGATGTTTTAAAAACTAAAACGCAAGCCCCTTTAGTTACTCGTAAGGATTCAATTCGCAAATTATATGCAATAATCTTTAAAAATTACATAAACCAAAGGCATTAATGCAAGTGTTTTTTTGTAAATAAACAATTAATTTTATTGAGTTTATTTTTTGACAATATCGAAAATAAAAATCAAGATTATAAATCATTTTGTGTTGATTTTTATTAAAATTTTAATTTTTTTAAAGTCTGATTTTCAAACTTTATTTAGTTTATCGTTTGTTTCTTGAGAGAAACAAATAGAAAAATCCCAATCTAAAATTTTTAAAGATTGGGATTTTTTGTTGTTATAAAATTTTATTTTTTAAATTATTCTTTAATAATTTTCATAATTTTTTCTTCATTTTCAGACTTTATTTTGGCGAGGTAAACTCCTTTTGGTAAATCAGACAGATCAATTGTTGTATTAGAATTATTTACAGTTTTGGATTTGACTTTTTTACCTAATAAATCAAGAATAGTAACATTATAATCTGAACTATTTTTTCCATCAATTGTTAAAAAATCTTTTGTTGGAATAGGATAAATAGAAAATGAAGATTCATTAAACTGAAACGTGCCTAATGTATTTGATAATGTGTTGTATCCAACTAAGTTTGATGAATTTATAGAATATGGCAAAACAGTTGCAGATTCAACCCTGACATACGTTTTTTGAGAAATTGCACTTGCTGAATTAAATGATTTAGCATTTACAGGATTTCTAGCCAAATAAGCATCTTCAAATGTCAAATAATGAGATACTGATTTATTACTTCCAGAATATTGGTTCGAGAAAAAAGAATTATTTACCGTCAAATCAATAATTTGAGAATTAAAAAGTAAAGTAGTATTTACCAAAACAACAGGTTGGACTGGCGCAACGGGCGCAACAATAGTAAAGTTTTGCTCAACACCACAGCCTTCATTGTTTATAACTTTCATTGTGTGGTTTCCAGCAGGCAATGAATTGAAAATATTACTAACTTGTGGTGTACCAAAATTTTGTCCTTGAAGTTTCAATGCATAGAGAAAATTACCATTTGTTGTTGCTGTTGCTATTGCAGTATTATTTATCACTTGAATTGTATACGAGGCACTTTGGACTTTAAATAATTTTATTTCTCCAAAATAAAATGTTTGATCACTATTTTTAATTATTTTAACATCAATAAATTTATCAATTTCTGATACATAATTGGTTGGTGTGGTTATCAAACTTCCATTATCTCTATTTCTATATTCAAGTGTGTAATTCGAAGGAAGCAAACTTCCTAACAAAATTGGATTTGCTTGAGTTAAATTAAACGTTAATGTGCTTTGAGTTGAATTTGCATTTACACACGCTGGAAATGTTAATGCTGTTTTTATTACGTTTGTTGGGAAATTTCCGTCTATTACTACGGTTTCTGTATATTCGCAAGTACTTAAATAACCAGTAGTGTTAAGTGCTTTGTATGTAATCGTATGAGTACCTACAGGAATATTATTTAGAGAATATCCAAGAGTTGTAGTTGCAGCATTATCTAATCTAAAACTAAATTTACAACTTGGTCTGTAAATTTCCCCATTCTGTAAGAAACTTGGATACACAGAATTATTATTTACTACAAGAGTCGGTTTTTTAACCCAAATTAATTTGATGTATCCAGTAAAAAAATTTTGAGAATCATTTATTCTCTCAATTCGTACACTAATAATTGTTTCGGAAACTCCTGCCTGATTTACTAAACCTTCGCAACGATAGAAGTTATTAATTGGTGTGACGGGTTGCGATGGACTAAAATCATTGTCAATTTGATAATCTACAAATTGATAATCATTTGGATTCAAATTACCCAATAATCTTGCGTTTGCAGTTGTCAAATCGAAATAAGCTCCAGCATTTCCATTACAAGATGTACCTACAGTTTCACAACTTTCGACAAAAACAATACTTGGATTAATTGTTTGAGATGCACCTTTTATTGCTAATAGCAAGAAAAAAGCCTTTAATAATTTTGTTTTCATAATTTTGATTTTTAGTGTTTATATTTAGGTGTAAAGTTATTACGAGTTCGGATATTAAAATTTTTGTACTGTCTATTTTTGGTCTACAACATTAAAATTTTATCTTTTTGTTTATTGAAAACACTTTTTCATTAAAGAAACTTCAATTATGTTTCTACTGATTTTTATGCCATCTAAACTCAATTAAATAATTCTGGCTTCTCGATAGTAAATCTTTTAAATGGTTTTAAAATTAATGTTCATAAAGATTTTTCAAGTAGAAAATTTGCTAATTTGTAGAATAAATTAAAATATTTTGATAAAAAATCCGAATTATAAAACTTGTTCGATATAATGTTGAAACTAGTTAGTTGATAAATATCTGTTTTGAAATACTCATTAATAGACTAAATTCTAAGAAATACCAAACTAATTGTTATTTAATTATTTTATAATGTTTTATCTTTAATATTAAATAATGCATTTAAAAACCCAATCTAAAATTTTTAAAAATTGGGTTTTTTGTTGTTATAAAACTAATTTTTGATTAGTTTTTTGGAATGTATAATTCCATAAACATCAATAATCGAAATGACATAAATACCGTTTTGAAGTAAACTTGTGTTTATTTCTAATTGTTTTTTGCCAATATCCTCAATTTTTTGCTCAAATTTCTTTTCACCTAAAATGTTGGTAATAATTATTCTTTCAACATTCAATGCTTTAAAATCTATTGCTGTATTGTTTTGAGCCGGATTCGGATAAATTTCAAAACTTGATGCTAAACTAGATTTTGATGCAGAATAGTTTCCAATAAAAGTTCCTGACATTTCTAAAGCTGCTCTTGCATTAATCATTTTGTTTCCATCTACTAAATTAGTTGCTGAAGTTTTCAAAATATAATCAATATTTTGTGAACTTAAATTAGGATTTATGGACAACATTAAAGAAGCTACACCAGCCGCAAAAGGCGATGAAAATGATGTGCCAAATGCATCTTTAATATAATTTCCATCAGGCGTTGATAGAAAAAAACCATTATAAATAGGATTTGAATAACCGTTATCTCCTCTTACATCGGTTGTGAATAATAATACACCTGGTGCCAGAATATCTAAACCATTTCCATAACTACTTCCCCAACCATTATTTTGATCTCGATCTTTTCTATAATCTTTGTCACAAGTACCTACATTTCCCAGATTTAAAGCCACTTTTCTAAGTCCACATGGTGTTGAAGCTCCCACAGATATTACTTGTGAATATCTTGATGGAAAATCAACACCATCACTATCTACATTTCCAGCAGCAGCAAAAATAGTAGCACCTCTACTTATTGCATAATCAATTGCATTTTTTATTTCTTGGATGCTTTCATCTGGTGCACCAAAACTCAAATTGATAATTTTTGCTCCATTATCAGATGCATATCTTATGGCTCTTGCTATTTGTAATTGTTTTTGAATTTCATTAGGATTATAAAAATCAAATTGTAAAGGCATTACTTTACAAAACTGATCAATTCCTGCTAGACCAATTCCATTGTTTACAGTTGCTGCAATAACACCTGTAACCATAGTACCATGGCCTAAAGGATCGTTCACATTTGTAGAATTTGTTGAAAAATTATAAGGACGATATATTCTGCTTGGGTCAATATCTGGATGACCAATATCGAGTCCAGAATCTATTATAGCGACAATTACTGTAGGACTACCCTTTGTAATGTTCCACGCATCAAGAATTTTAGAATCCATGCCAATCTGACCAATTGGAGCACCACCACCAAATGGAATTATATTTCCTGTATTTCGATGTCCCCATTGCATAGCAAAAAGAGGATCGTTTGGTAGAATTGTTGAACAAGTTTGAATGCCCCCTTTAAATTCACCACCAGCAAAAACTCTAAACCCTGGTTTGAGAGTGATTTTATTTTCTGCTTGAAACCTAGCTTTGCCATTATTGTAGATTATTGAATTTCCCGAATCTATATATTGTTGAGCATTATAACTTACAGTTTGTCCTTGCGTTACATTAATGTTATATATTGAAAAATATGGATAACAAGTTTGTGCTAAAGAACTATTAAATATAGTAAATAATAAAACAATTATTAAATACTTTAGATTTTCTAAAAACCTAAAGTAATTCTGAAAAGAACTTTTCATATCAGTTTACTTTTGTTCTTGATTCGATTTCAAATCTTGATTCTCTTTTTGCAATTGCTGAATTTCTTTCTTCATTTCAATGATATAAAGAGTCATTTCTTCAATTTTTTGTAGCAAAATATTACTCATTTCACCAACTTGTAATCCTTTTTCTTTAATTTCTTTTGCAGAAGGAACATCTGGTAAATGATTGTTTTCTTTTGTAAATTTTTCAACTTCGGACAACGTTGGCATAATATAATTTGATTTCAAAGAAGAATTTCCAGTATAATATTTTTCAAATACATAATCAGCAGGAACTTGCAAGTCAATTCTAACTTCTTCTGCATGAATTTTGCCTTTTACAGTAAACTTTTCATCAGGATTAAAAGTTCCTATTCCAGTATTTCCATTGTCTGTTATTATAAATCTAATATCAGTATTAGTAAAGATTCTAAAAGTATTTGCTAGATTATCGATATGGTAATTCCTAAAAGAAGCATTACTTCCTTGTAAAAAGATCTCTCCACCTTCACCAGAATTGTTTTGTGGCAAAACGGATATATAGTTAGAAAACAGTGTGCCTTTAATCATGGTACTTCCATTAACTTCAAGCTTATGAAAAGGATCAATTATTCCTAAACCTACATTGCCGTTGCCTTTCACTACGAATCTATTACCTGAATCTCCAACTTGAAATTCGCCATCAGTACGAATAGTATTACTACTATAGAAAGCCTTATTGTTATAGGTTCTTATCCACGTATTGTCTGTCATACAGATACCTCCTGCAAAAGTTTCGTTATACCAGCCTGAACTGCCATAACTTTTAAACCATCCATTTGCATGAACTGTACCATCTGTTAAAATACTTCCTCCAATAACTTCAAATTTTTGATTTGGAACAGTGGTTCCTATTCCCACATTACCACTAGCCGGAAAAATGTTTTGAGCATTTAATTGATTTGTAATCGTAAAAGTTGCTGTTACAATTAACATAAAAAGTTGTTTTTTCATTTTATTAAGTTTTAGATTAAAATTAGAATTCATGACTTTTGTTTTTAATGTTAATAATTAAAAAAATAAAATTATCATGATGTGAATAGGTATACGGCATAAATAATATGTCCCATTTGAAAGTTTTACATACTAAATTTTTGTTAGTTTAAAAATCTTACTATAAACACCTAAATTCAAATTTGATTTTTAATGTCCCATTGACATAAAAGAAAGTTTCTATTTAAAAATACTTAGTTCAGTAATAGATTAAGGATAAGTTTTTTAGGAAAAGATAATTAAATTATAAATTCATTACATTAACAGCCAGAAAATTTGGAATTTAAAAAATGGTATTGAAAATAAAATTTAAACAATTGTTTTTTTCAGAATCGTTCTAGCTACACGAGATCTGTGTAGCAAAGAACGATTCAAACACAACCAATTTAACGGTTTATGCTCATATAATTTTAAAAAACTATTGCTTAGAACCACCAAAAGCATAACCAGTGCAAGTAACTGAAAGTTGTGAACCATTTAACGCAATAGAAACCGCAGATCCATCAGATAATTTACCAGCAAATCCACCTCCTGAAGATGCAGAAAGGCTAATAACGTTTTTATTACCTAATTCGGTACTCTCTAATGTACAGGTGTCACAACCTGTTTTAGTAAGTTTCACTGTCACACTAGATAATTGAGGTTGATTTCCGTCAGAACCAACATAGGTACCATTGTAAGTATCAAGAAAACAACTCGTGGCTGCAACTGCATCTGCATTATCTTTTTTTGAACAAGAAGTTAATGCAAATGTTGCAATGCTTAGAAATAAAAATAACTTTTTCATAATAAATTGATTTAAATTGTGTTTAGTAATTCAGACTCTATGTTTGAACTAATACAAAGAAACATAGAAACAACTCAAATCACAATACCAAAAAAAGAGTAATTTTTTATACCTGTAATCAGGTATAAATTGTATTAAAAGCCGCGAAAGTCATCATAATTTGTTAGATTTGAAAATAATTAAATTCTTATGAAAAAATATTTTTTTTTTATTATCACTCTTTCAAGTATATCAAATATATTTTCTCAACGCACTTTTTCAATTGGTGATGATACTAGATATATTGATAGTATTGCCAATATTGTCAAAACAACTAAAATAGATAGTATCAAGTGTATGTACAGTTACAGGTTATCAAAACTATACATGGTGACAAATGATTCTAAAAACGCACATTTTTATTTAGACAAAGCAAACAACTTAGTTAACAAATTTCCATATCTGAAAGCAGAATCTACTTATTTTAATATACCACCTACTTTAGAAAATGAAGACTATGAAGCTTACATAAAAAGTTTATTAAAAACCAATGAAGATTTAAAAAAATATAAAATTCCATCTGCTTATAAAGTAAGGGTCATTGTACTTCAAAACTATGCGCTCGCACTACAAGACGAAGGTAGAGAAAGTGAAGCTATGAGCATAATGATTTCTAAGGCAATTCCATTGACTCTTAAAAGCCAAGATGACGAAGCAACATGTCATGTATACAAATTCATTGGTGTGAGTTTAGCAAACGCAGATCAAAGGGAAAAAGCAGAATATTATTTAAATTTAGCACAATTTTATGTTGAACGTTGCAAAAAAGTATCACCAACATTATTAGAAAACAAAGTAGAGACCTACATATTACATGCTGAAAATTTAATTGAGATCAAAAAATATAAAAATGCAAAAATAATAATGAATAAAATAAGTTTGATACTTTCAAAATATCCAGAATCACGCTTTAATATTACTTTTGCGATGGTTGAAGGATTGTATAATGATAAATTAGGAAACTATGATAAAGCCATTGAAAAATTTAATATTGGTATTAAAACCTCTACTTTTTCTGATGATTTGTTAGGTTCAAATAGACTAAAAACTGGGAAATATGAAGTTTTAATTAAACAAAAAAAATATAATGAGGCAGTAATCGTAATAGAAGATCTTCTCCAATTAGCCACTTATCCTGATGATATAAAAGCACATTACAGAGCATTATCCAAAACCTATGATAAAATTGGAAATTCTAAAAAAGCCTTCTTTTATTCAGAAAAGTACATTAATCTAAATGACAGTTTAGATAATGCGCAATTCAAAGATAAAGTAGCAACTCTCGAAGCCAAATTCTACAAAACCGAAAACGAGAAAAAAATAAGCCAACTTTTGGCTCAAAAAGAAAAAGCACAATTGGTTGCTAAAAACAATCAATTAAACATTTTGTTATTAGGTTTATTGGCTTCGATTTCATTGATTAGTATCTTTATAATATGGAAATATTTTAAAAATCAGAAAAAACAAAAAGAAATTGATTTTAATCAAAAAATTGAATCTTTAGAAAACAAAAAAAATCTGGATGTTTCAAATGCGCTTCTTCAAGGTGAAGAAGTTGAACGAAAGCGATTGGCAAGAGATTTGCACGATGGCTTAGGGAGTATGCTTTCTGGACTAAAATTATATTATTCGGGAACTAAAAAAACTAATGAAAACGAATTTCAACAAGTAAATTTGCAACTAGATAACTCTATAAAAGAGTTGAGACAAATTGCTCAAAACCTCATGCCAGAGTCGTTATTGAAACTTGGATTAATTGCTGCTTTGAAAGATTTATGCTTTAGATTCTCAACTGACAAAACTATAATCGAATTTCAAGAATTTGGTATTCAAAACACCATTTCAGAAAGTAAACAAATCACTATTTATAGAATTATCCAAGAACTGATAAATAACGCTATGAAATATGCCAATGCTACAGAAATATTGGTCCATTGCAGTCAAAATGAGAATACATTTTTGATTACTGTTGAGGATAATGGTCAAGGATTTGATTCAAAAAGAGCCAATTTATTTGACGGAATGGGACTAAAAAACATAAAAAATCGAGTTGATTTCTTGAAAGGAGAACTCGAAATCGATTCTCAACCACAAACCGGAACTGTTTTCAATATTGAGTTAAATGTTTTTGAAGAACAAAAAATAGTAGAAAATGCATAAACCAATAAAAATTGTAATTATAGATAACCATCCAATGGTCATTAAAGGAATTTCAATGTTTCTTTATAAACTTTATAAATTAGTTTTTACAGTTAAATAATTTATTAAATTTGAAAACAATTCTATTCTTATGAAAAAAAATATTTTGCTGATTTTAGTGATTTTGAATGTAAATTATATACACTCACAACGAAGTTTTTCGCTGGGTGATGACAAAAAATATATAGACAGCATTGCCAATATAGTTAAAACTACAAAATCTGATAGTATAAAATGTATTTATAGTTTTAGATTATCAAAGTTGTACATGATGACTCGTGATTACAAAAATGCTCATCTATATTTAGATATTGGTAACGGTTTATGCAACAGATTCCCCTATTTAAAAGCAGAATCAACTTACTATAATACATTGCCAATTCTTGAAAAAGGTGACTCAAAAGGTTTTGTGAAAAGTTTAATTAAAACGAATGAAGATTTAAAAAGGTTTAACAATAAACAAGCATATAGATTGAGGGTAGTCATAATTCAAAACTATGGTATTATGCTCCAAAACGAAGGAAGAGAAAGTGAGGCAATGAGTATGATGATTTCTGAAGCTGTACCTCTTGCACTCAAAAGCGAAGATGACGAAATAACAAGTCATGTTTACAAAGCAATTGGTGTAAATTTAGCAAATGCAGATCAACGAAAAAAGGCAGAATTTTACCTTTCAAAAGCAGAATTTTATGTAGAAAGAGCAAAAAAAAAATCACCAACGTTATCAGAAAATAAAGTTGAAACCTATATTTTACATGCAGAAAACTTAATTGAATTGAATAAATTAAAAGATGCAAAAATTGTCATAAACAAAATTATTTTGATGCTTTCAAAATATCCCGAATCTAATTTCAACAATACTTTCGCATTCGTTCAAGGATTGTATTATGACAAATTAAAAAACTATGATTTATCTATCAAAAAATTTAATGAAGGAATCAAAAATTGCGAACTTTCAAATGATTCACTTTCGTCAAACAGGCTAAAAACAGGAAAATATGAAGTTCTGATAAAGCAAAAAAAGTATGAGCAAGCAATATCTGAAATAGAAAATATACTAAAATTAGTTACTTTTCCAGATGACAGAAAAGATCATTTCAAAGCATTATCCGAAACTTTTTATAAAATTGGTGATTCAAAAAAAGCATATGATTATTCACGAAAATTTATAAGTCTAAATGATAGTTTAAGTAATATTCAATTTAAAGATAAAGTAGCAACCCTCGAAGCCAAATTCAATAAAAACGAAAACGAAAAAAAAATCAGTCAACTTTTGGCTCAAAAAGAAAAAGCAACATTAGTTGCTAAAAACAACCAACTCAATATTCTTTTGCTGAGTTTGCTTGCTTCGGTTTTATTGATTAGTATCTTTATTGTTTGGAAATACTTCAAAAATCAAAAAAACCAAAAAGAGATTGATTTTAATCAAAAACTGGAACTTTTAGAAAACAAAAAAAATCTCGATGTAACTAATGCTCTACTACAAGGTGAAGAAATTGAACGAAAACGTCTCGCAAGAGATTTGCATGACGGTTTGGGTAGCATGCTTTCAGGATTAAAATTATACTATTCTGGTGTGGAACACGCAAATAAAAATGAGTTCTTGCAAGTAAATTTACAACTTGATAACTCCATTAAAGAGTTACGACAAATTGCTCAAAACCTCATGCCCGAATCTCTTTTAAAACTCGGACTGATTGCCGCATTAAAAGATTTATGCTTGCGATATTCAAATGATAAAACAATAATCGAATTCCAAGAATTTGGCATTCAAAACAGCATTTCAGAAAGTAAACAAATAACTATTTATAGAATTATTCAGGAACTGATAAATAACGCACTAAAATATGCTAATGCAAGTGAAATTTTGGTGAATTGTAGTCAAAATCAGGATACTTTTCTAATAACTGTTGAGGATAATGGATCAGGATTTGACGCTAAAAAAGCAAATTTATTCGATGGAATGGGTTTGAAAAATATTAAAAACAGGGTCGATTTTTTAAAAGGCGAATTAGAGATTGATTCACAACCGCAAACAGGAACTGTTTTTAACATTGAATTAAATGTTTTTGAAGAACAAAAATTATAGAGAATGTACAAAGCAATAAAAATTGTTATAATTGACGATCACCCAATGGTTATTGAGGGAATTTCGATGTTTCTTTCTAAATCTGAAAATTTTGAAGTCACAGCCACTTTTACAAAAGCACTTGAAGTTTTAGAGTTTGCTAAAAACAACTCTATAGATTTGATTTTATTAGATGTTTTTATGCCAGAAATCAATGGAATCGATCTTTGTAAACTTATCAAACAAAACCATCCAGAAATTGTAATTCTAGGGATGAGTAGCCAATCTGAAAGAAGTTTGGTTATGCAATTTATTCAAAATGGTGCCAATGGTTATTTATTAAAAAATGCAACTCTTGAGGAATTCTATGATTGTATTGAAAAAGCAATGGATGGAGAAATTGTATTTAGCAGCGAAGTAAAAGCAATAATCAGCAAACCAGAAATTTCTGATTTCAAAAAACTTCCGAGTCTAACGCGCCGCGAAAAAGAAATTTTAATTTTAATTTCAAAAGGAAAAAACTCTCAAGAAATTGCAGACATTTTGTTCTTGAGTTTTCTTACCGTACAAACCCACCGAAGAAATATTCTGAGTAAACTCGAAGTCAAAAATGTTGCAGAATTATTAGCCATTGCTCAAAAAAATAGACTTTTAGAATAACATTTTTATATTAAAATCTAATTACTCAACTATTGGAGTAATTCTATTGTTTAACAACTTTTATGCTTTGTGCTGGCTCGATAATAATGTAACTGTAATATTTTTCATGTTTTAGAATCATGCTTTTGTGTTAACCTTTCCACTTGTTGGTATTCATTGTTTTTTCAACTTCAATGCTCAACAGTTTAGATTCTTTAAACAAATTACTCCAAATAGATTGATTATTTTCTAACTTACTTTTTTGCTCTTGGATAGTAAAAAATCCTTTATTCGTTATAAAATCGATAGTTACATAGTTCGCGTCTCTATTTGTAATTACTTCCATCTTTGGTAATTTCTTAACTTCTTTTTCAAACATTTTGTTTGCGATGTCAAAGTATCTTACAGCAGATTTTTTCATTCGTCTATTCGTTTCCACATCACCACCCAACATCGTGTTACTTGGAAGTTGTGTAAATGTAGACACAGAATCTGCAACTAAAGCTTCGTATTTGTTCCATTCTGTGATTACAAGTATCAATTTTAATTCCTCATTTTTATTGGCTAAAATTGTGTCTGTATAAAAGTTGTAATAAGTTAGTGTTCTTACTTCTGATATTCTTCCATCAGCATATTTTGAAACTGGATTTCCATCTTTTTTTGTTGAAACTGCTGCTTCAAATGTTTTATTTAGGCTATTTTTATTTTTAACTTTTTTAGTTTGGTTGCAACTTATCAATAATAGTAAAGAGCCAAAAATTAGTAGTGATGCTTTAAACATATAATTTTTTTATTACTTATTTTTATTCTTTTTCAACTGGCTGGCTTTGTATCTTTTTTCGTCATCTATTGCTGATTCGTTCTGAACTCTTGCCATTTCAGTATTCAAGAATTTTGATTCTTTAAATAAATTACTCCAAATCGACTTGTCACTTTCTAGTTTACTTTTTTTCTCTTGAACAGTATAAAATCCATTAGTAGTAATAAAATCGAATGTTACATAGGTCGTATCTCTATTCGAAATGCTCTTAGCTTTTTGTAAGTTTTTAAATTCTTGCTCAAACATTTTGCTTGCTACCGCCCAATATCTAATTGACGGCTCTTTAAACCTTCTGTTTGTTTCTTCGTCGCCACCAACCATGGTACTATTTCCTTCCACACCGGCTTCTATCATTTCAAGTTTTTGTGGTTCAGTTAAAGACAACGGTCTTTGAATAAATCCTCCCTGAGGACAGGCAACATTAGCGTCATATTTATTCCATTCGGTCATAATTGTTGTTAATCCTAATTTTGAATCTCCGAATGGTTTTGAAGTTTTCATAAGAGAATTATAATATTTTAAATTTCTAACACCTGATATTCTTCCGTCGTTGTAAACAGTTTCGAACTTGGTAGTATCTTCTGGCGTTTTAAGCTTAAAATTATTTTCTACGGTTTCTTTTTTAATTTTTTTAGTTTCAGATTTTTTTATTTGGTTGCAACTCATCATAACTAATATGCCAAAAACTATTAGTGCTACTTTTAATAAATTATTTTTCATATTTTTTTTCGTTAATTATTAATGTAATTTTGTACTTATAAAAACAAAAATATAAAATTAAATAATACTAAATTAAACTTTTTATATATTTTTAAATACCATTTATGGATAAATATGATTTGCTCAAAGAATTGATAGTAATTGTTGATAAAATTGACTTTAAAAAAGATTCTATTTTGTCTGCTAATGATCTTATATCAAAACTTTATAAAGATTTAAAAAAGGAGGAAGATCAAAAACTTCTTTTGGAAACACAAAGTCAAAGTATCAATTTGAATAACGAAATTGGACGTTACATTACCCGAATGAATCGTTTTGCTTCAATATATGCTAAAGATATTTTAAAGGATTTGCCCTATGTTTCCTTAAATGATTTTGGATTTGTAGCACTTTTGCATGCTAACAAACAACTGTCAAAATCAGCATTAATAAAACTGGTACTCATGGACAAATCACCTGGAATGGAAATTATAAAACGTTTAGTTTCCAAAAAAGTAATGGAAGAATTTGAAAATGTAGAAGACAAACGTAGCAAAATGATTCGACTTACACTTTACGGAGAAGAAGTTGTTATGGAATCCTATAAAAAAATTAGCGGACTTTCAGCTAGCCTTTGTGCTGATTTGGATAACGATACAAAATTTGAAATCTTGAAAATTCTAAAGTATCTTGACGATTTTCATCAAAAAAAAGTGGGTGTTTTAGTTTAAAATTACTTTTGTTTTTTTTATTTTAACTACCAAAGTTGTTTTTATTTGACTTTCTAAATTTTTTTCTTGAATCAAAAAATTGAATTGAAATTTTTCATAATTATAAAAGTAAATTTATTTTTCTAGAAAAATTAATTCTAATTCTTTAATATTTTTAAAATCACCATCTGAGGTTATAAAAGTTAAATCGTAATGAATTGCTGTTGCAGCGATAATGGCATCAGGCAATTTTAGTTTATATTTTTGTTTGAGGTCAATTGTAATTTTTTGTATGGCTTCATTCATCCTAATTATCTCAAAAGAACCAATTAAATTAATTGCATTTTCTTTTTGAATTCTATTGATACTAAAAACACCTAAAAGTTCTATTTCTGTAACGAATGATAACCATTTACATCAAGAAACGGTTCAACTAATGGACTATTTTGAGCAATTTTTATTAAGAAATTAGTATCACAAAGATAATCATTTGGATTATTCATTACGTAACATTTTTTGATACTCAACTGCGTCAATTCCGTCTTCCGTAATCGGTTTACCCAAAAATTCCCTCAATCCAACCTTCTTCTTTTTTGGTTTTAATTTTGCCAATTGTTTTTCAACTTCTTCTTTTGTAGCACCTTTTTTAATTGTAATTATCATTCTATTAAGAGTTAATAATTTACACAAATATAATAAAATTTATTATACTTATAAAAAACTCCCAAATTCAATTTTGAAATTGGGAGTTTAATATATAAAAAAATTAAAATTAAGCCTTCGGAGTAATTTTATTTTCTTCTCTTGGAGGTCTTGGCAAAAGTGCTTTTCTTGAAACTTTCTCTTTACGAGTTTTAGGATCTAATCCTAAATATTTCACTTGAAATACATCACCCATATTTACAACATCGGTTACGTTTTCTGTTCTTTCCCAAGCCAATTCAGATACGTGTAATAAAACTTCGTTTCCTGGAGCATCAGTATATTCTACAACAGCTCCAAAATCTAACATTTTGATTACCTTCACTTCATAAGCTTCACCCATTTGTGGTTTGAAAATAATAGAATCAATTTTAGCTAGTACTTTTGCAATACCGTCTGGGTCTGTACCAAGAATTTCAACAATTCCCATGTCGTTTTCTTCGTTGATAACAATTGTACAACCTGTTGCTTTTTGCAATTCTTGAATTACTTTTCCACCAGGTCCAATCAAGGCTCCAATAAAGTTTCCAGGAATCGTACGCATTAAGATTTTTGGAGCATAAGCCTTAACATCTGCTTTTGGAGTAGCCAATACTTCAGTTAATTTTCCTAAAATATGCAAACGACCATCTCGAGCTTGTGCTAATGCGGCTTCCATAATTTCGTATTTCAAGCCGTCAATTTTGATGTCCATTTGACAAGCAGTAATCCCCTCAGAAGTTCCTGTTACTTTGAAATCCATATCGCCTAAGTGATCTTCATCACCCAAAATATCGGATAAAACAGCATAACGATCTCCGTCAGTAATTAATCCCATAGCAATTCCAGAAACTGGGCGAATCATTTGAATTCCAGCATCCATCAAAGATAATGTTCCAGCACAAACAGTAGCCATAGAAGACGAACCGTTAGATTCTAAAACTTCTGAAACCACACGAATAGTGTATGGACAATCCGCAGGAATCATATTTTTCAAAGCACGTTGTGCCAAGTTTCCGTGACCAACTTCTCTTCTTGAAGTTCCTCTTAAAGGGCGTGCTTCTCCTGTAGAAAATGGTGGGAAATTATAATGTAAATAGAATTTTTCTTCTCCTTGTTCAGAAGGCGAATCAATTTGGTTGGCTTCTCTAGAAGTTCCTAAAGTTGCTGTTGCCAATGCTTGTGTTTCTCCACGAGTAAACAATGCAGAACCGTGAACTGATGGTAAATAATCTACTTCACACCAAATTGGTCTAATTTCTGTAGTTTTTCTTCCGTCTAAACGAGTTCCTAAATCTAAAGTAACGTTACGAACTGCTTCCTTGTTTACTTTGTAGAAATATTTAGAAACTAAATCTCCGTTTTCAGCCAATTCTTCTTCAGTAAACAACGCTTTTACTTCTTCTTTAATCTCTGCAAATGCAGCCGAGCGTTCTTGTTTAGCCGAACCTTTGCTTGCAACAGCATAAATTTTATCATAAGCCGCCGCTTTTACTTTAGCATGAATGCTTTCGTCTGATTTTTCTTGTTCGTAAGTACGAACTTCTTTCTTTCCAAACGCATTAGCTAATCTTTCTTGAGCAGCAATTTGTACTTTGATATGTTGGTGTGCAAATTTAATCGCTTCTACCATTTCTGCTTCTGAAATTTCTTTCATTTCACCTTCTACCATTGCGATAGAATCTGTAGAAGCTCCAATCATCATGTCGATATCAGACAATTCTAGTTGTGCACGACTTGGATTGATGATGAATTTTCCATCAATACGTCCAACCCTTGCTTCAGAAATTAATGTTTCGAATGGAATGTCAGATAAAGCTAATGCTGCTGATGCTGCTAATCCTGCAAGTGCATCTGGCATAACATCATCATCATGAGACATTAACTGAATCATAACTTGAACTTCAGCGTGATAATCACTTGGGAAAAGTGGACGCAAAACGCGGTCTACTAATCTCATGGTTAATACTTCATTGTCGCTTGGACGTGCTTCTCTTTTGAAAAATCCACCAGGAAAACGTCCTGCTGCAGCAAATTTTTCACGATAATCTACCGTTAACGGCAAGAAATCGATTCCTGGAGTTGCTTTTCTTGATGATACTACTGTTCCTAAGATTACAGTTTTACCAATTCTTACTACTACAGATCCGTCGGCTTGTTTAGCCAAACGACCTGTCTCGATTGTGATGTTTCTTCCATCACCTAAATCGATGTTTTCTACAAATAATTGTGGAATCATAAATTTTCCTTTTTTAATTTTTTACATTGGTTTTTTGCCTGTCAGCAAATAGTTGTGATTGTCCCGCTTGTAGTCCTGCCTTGGCGGATTGTAGTTGTTGTGTTCCAATGAAAAACCAAACTTTTTTTATTACAAAACCTATACGGTTTTAAAAACCTTGTAAGTTTATTTTGAAATTAAAAAGGAGGCACTTGCGCACCTCCTTTTTATAAATATTATTTTCTAATACCCAATTCTTTGATAATCTCACGGTAACGGTTGATTTCAGTTTTCTTTAGATAATCAAGAAGTGCTCTTCTTTTACCTACTAAAAGTACCAATGATCGCTCTGTGTTATAATCGTGACGATTTTTTTTCAAGTGCTCAGTTAAATGCGAAATTCTGAAAGTGAATAATGCGATTTGTGATTCTGATTTTCCTGTGTTTGTTTTTTCTCCGTGTTTAGCGAAGATTTCTTCTTTAACTTCTTTTGATAAGTACATTTTAATATCTTATAAATGATTATTATGTATGAATTCCGATTTTCGTATTCGAGTGCAAAAATACACTTTATTTTGGATGTAACAAGAAAAAAATCAATTAGTTTAAAACGATTTCAAAGGAAAAAAAATATCCTATTAATTAAATTTTTTTAGAATAGTCTGTAATGCTTCAATATCCTGAGAAGTGTTAAATAGATGTACTGAAATTCGAATAGATTTACCTCGAATTGAAACATAAATTTTATTGTTTTCTAATTCTTGAAGAAGTGTATTTGAATCTAACGATTGTGGAAGTAAAATTCCAAATAAATGCTTGCTTCTGTATGCTGTTTCTTCGATTTTAAAATTACTTTTCTCTAAAAAATCAATTAAAGGTTTACACAAATTCTCGCAATAATCTTCTATTTTTTTTATTTCCCAATATAATAACTGTTCGATTGCAGTGTTAAACATTGGTAGCAATATAAAATTACTGTATTGTCCTACATTGTATCTACCTGAATTTGTTGTGTATTCCTCAGTATAATGAGTGAGTTTTGTAAAATCTTTTGCATTTGCTCGATTCAACCAAGATTCTTCCAATGGAATTCCATTAGTAAAACGTTCATTGTAATAGGCGAATCCAATACTATATGGACCTAACAACCATTTGTAGCCCGCACAAACCAATACATCAATATTGTATAATTTAACATCAATGATTGCTGCACCCACGGACTGAGTTCCATCAACGATAAAAACAACATTATTTTCAAGACATTTTTGTCCAATTTGTTCTAAATTAAACTTGGTTCCATCAGTCCAGTGTATGGATGAAATTAGTAAAACAGCAGTGCTTTCATCAATATTTTCAATAATTGCTTTATTCCAATCGCGACCTTTATTAGTCAAGCTTTCAGGTTCAGCAATTACACTTAATTCTTTTTTATTTGTATTGCACCATCTTTTTATTGTGTTATAACCGCTTGGAAATTCATTTCCAACAACAATTGCCTTGTTTCCATTATTCAACGGTAGATTCACTACAGCCGATGATAAACCATAACTTGCTGATGGAATTATTGCAATATTATCTGGATTAGCATTTATAAGTTTTCCAATATTTCCTTTTGTTTTTTCAGCAGTTTCAAAAAAATGAATTGGTTTTATTAAAAAAGGATTGCGTTTACTAATTATTCCTATCATTCCTGCTTCTTCTACAGATTTTAGTAAAGGAGACATGTAAGCACAATTCAAATAATGCACTCCTTCGTCTAATTGGAATAAATGTTTTTGGTTTACCATTGTTAAGAATTAAAAATAATTTTTTAAAACAACTTCGCCACCTGTTCATTTACGAACTCTAGAAAGCGTTCATCGTCTTGTGTGAATGGATCTAAAACATTCGAATCTATGTCAATTTGACCAATATTTTTACCGTTTACAAAAAGCGGAACAACAATTTCAGATTTTACTGTAAAACTACAAGCAATATAATTGTCTTGTGCTGCCACATCTGGAACTACAAAGTTAGCGTTCGAAACGGCCACTTGTCCGCAAATTCCTTTTCCGAACGGAATTTCTGTGTGGTCTGTTGGCGCGCCAATATAGGGACCAAGATGCAATGTTTGTGTTTCGTGATTGGCAAAATAAAATCCTACCCATGTGTAATATTCAATATTTTTTTCGAGAAGTTCACACACTTTTAATAATTTTTCATCTCTTGAAAATGCTGTAACTGATACTATTTCTACTATTTTTGGTTGTAAGGCTTCGAAAGTCATTTTTGTAATTGTTTAATTTTAGCAAAAGTATTTAATTTGTATTGATTAAATAATCTAATTTTGTTAAAAAAATTGAAAAACTATTTATTACAATACAAATCATTTTTACTTTTTCTAGGAACGTTTTTATTAACCTATGTTGGCTTAACTTTTTTATACCATGTGTATTTGAATCAATTTGAAAGCAACAGATTTGAGGTTGATGGATTTTCACATACTGTTGCAAATCAATCTAAAACTATATTAGAATGGTTTGGTTTTCATGTCTATTTAAAACCAAATCCAATAGAATCCTCAATTTTAGTTATTGTTGATGGAATTAGTAGAATTAGAATCATTGAAGGCTGTAATGCTATCAGTATTATGATTTTATTTATTGCCTTTGTTGTTTCATTTAGTAAAAACTTTATTAAAACATTGGTATTTATTGTTATTGGAATTGTTTTGATTCATATTCTAAATATTTTTAGAATTGCTTTTTTAACTATTGGTTTGATTCATTATCCCGAAAAGTTGTCTTTGTTACACGATATTATTTTTCCTTTAATAATATATGGTTTTGTATTTTTTTTGTGGGTCATTTGGGTAAATAAATTTTCTAAATATGCTGAAAAATAAAATATCTATTTTAATTGTTAGTTTTTTGATATTACTTTTAATTTGTGTTAGATTTTTCGAAAATGAATTATTCTATGATCCTTTTTTGAATTTTTACAGATCAAATTATCAAATTCTATTGATTCCGAAAGTTGATGGTTTAAAACTTTTTTTTTCATTGTTGTTTAGGTATAGTCTGAACTCAATAGTTTCAATTTGTATTATTTACATGATTTTTAAAAATTTAGAATCAATAAAATTTATTTCAATTCTTTATTTACTATTTTTTGTGTTCTTAATTTTACTGTTTTTTATTATTTTAAATTTCATTGAGAATCCAAATAAAATGATACTTTTTTACGTTAGAAGATTTTTGATTCAACCCATTTTTTTATTGTTGTTTATTCCTGCGTTTTATTTTCAAGAAAAGACTTCAAAGAATTAAATTTTTGCTAATTTCACAACCTGAAATATTATTTTATGAATGAATTTGATTGGAAACAACTTTTTAACCCAGAATTTTATATTTTACTCGAAGTCAGTGGTTTTAAAATTGGACTTTTTGTAGTACTTTTTATTGTTTTTTCTGAAACTGGCTTGCTTGCAGGTTTTTTTCTTCCTGGCGATAGTTTACTTTTTTTAGCTGGTATTTATAGCGAAACCTTAATGCTACAATTTTCTATGGGAAATGACTTCATGAATGTTACCGTTCTAGCAACATTGATTGCCGTGATGGCAATTTTTGGAAATATGACTGGATATTGGTTTGGAGCAAAAAGTGGAAACTACCTGTATAGTCGAAATGATAATTTTTTATATAAAAAACAATATTTGTATCAAGCAAAAGATTTTTTTGATAAGTATGGAAGTAAAGCAATAGTTTTTGCGCGTTTTCTACCAATTCTAAGAACTTTTGCACCTGTTGTTGCAGGAATTGTTTCAATGGACAAAAAGAAATTTATGCTTTTTAACATTGTTGGCTCTTTTATTTGGGCTTTTACTATGGTTTTTGCAGGACACTATTTATATAAACTGTTCCTTGATAAATTTCAAATTGATTTAAAACATTATATTGAATATATTGTTGTTGGAATTATTTTAATGACCACTTTTCCTGTACTTTTGAAACTATTAAAGAAACAAAAAGTTTAAAATTTAACCTAAAATTATTGTTTTCTTTCTCAATAAATGTATTGATTTTCAATTTCAATAGTTATTAACTGAATGTGAACCTCAAAATCAAACTAATCAAGAATATCTTTACCATCAAATTTCAAACTATCTTTAAGGTTTGATTATATACTTTGGTGAACTATTTATAGTGTATGTTGTTCCATAAATAACTTCGGTGTGGGAAGTATTTGTTGTCCAAACTACGGTTACAAATTTTACATTGTTTGAAAATTCTAGTTTATAATCGCCTTGGAAAGTTGCATAACTCCTTATGAATTTTAATCCTGAAAGTGTTGAAAGCATGGTTTTTACTCTTGTGTAAGCTGGTTTTGCTATTTTATTATTATCGCACAATCCAAAATTCCATTCCTGATCATTTGCATCATAATTACCAACATCAGTATAGTCAAACAAGTTAAAATAATTATTTATGGGTAACGAAAGTGAAAAATTTAGCAAAAATTGTCTTTCAATAAAATCTGCATGAACTGTTAAATCCGTAACATATATCCACGAAGGAGCATAACTGTATCCTGTTTCGCCTTCTATAACAGGAACAAATCTGATGCCACTGTAATTGTTTATTAAACTTTGTGTTTGTGCATAATAGTTTAATGAAGCTATTTCAGGTCCAACAGTAGAATAAGGATGAATACTAATACCATCTATATAATCAAGAATTCCGTTTTGTAGACAATACTCCAAATACTGATAATCTGGATCGCCAGAAACGGGATCTAAAGCTAGTGCTGGAGCAATGATTGTTAAATTAGGAGCCGCAGCTCTCAT